>JAZUKL010000092.1:0-6713 GCA_045643245.1 Candidatus Enterocola sp. | reverse complement strand
TCAGTTTGGACAGGAATTTGCCATAAAACAAATATCCTAAAACCAAACAAACCAAGGAAACTGTAAATGTTACCATAAAACTAATTTTTTATAATGTCAAGAACCATTTTGGCGGCACTCTCTATCTCCTTTTCCAAAGTTTGAGCCTGCTGCTCTGTGGTGTAATACCGTACAGGAGTGAATGACCTGCCATATTTTGGCAGTACAATTTTATATTGAAGATTGTCAAGAGGTCCAAAAATATTAACACCTGCTATTATAGGCTTGTACATAGAGGCGTGATATTTAATGGAAGCCAAATTGCCTTCATCATCAAGCATATTGGTTCCGTCAACAGCAATACGCACCTTATCCAATGCCAATAGGAACGGATAAACCATTACGGTGTCATTAACCATCTTAGCCTCAGCATAGAGTGAGTCTATTATGCCGTTTGATTTGTCTTTAAGGGCAAGTATGACGGCAATTGTATGATAGATATCACCCGGAATCAGTTTCAGTTGCCTGCCTTCAAGGGTCAAAGAGGCAAAATTATTGTCTGATTTTTGCATTTGGTCCTTATTAAACCGCATTGAATATACAAGGTTTACATCAACTTTACCAGACAAGGCACGTAACATAGGCATTACGGAATCCACTTTAGGAACAATGTCCACCACCTTGGCAATATCTATATCACGCATATCAAAGTTAAAGCCCAAATATGAACTGTCAGGTACCGCCTTACCAGGCTCTACAGGGGCAACCAAACGTGCGTCAAGATTCAGATTGGCGGCATCACTTTTGAAAGTGACATTTTGCAGAGTGGCTTCACCATCATGCATATAGAGGTCTGCATGCAGGTCTGAGGCATTCTGACGGAACACACGGCAACGGTCAATTCCTGCCCTAAGCACCACGTCCATATCAGTAGGCAATGATATTAGCGCCTTTGGTGTGTCATCATCAACTGTCTGTTTGGGTATTTCTGTCTTTTCCTCTTCATTTTCAAAACCATACAAGGTACGCAGAGCCAACAGTTTTTGGCATATATCTATAAGTTCATCCACATCTGTATAGTCTGACTTGAACTTCAGGTCAGCCGTTAGTTTGCCCTTGTGTGTTTGCCATAAACCCACATTCTTAATTGAGCCTGTAAGAGAGAAATCAGAGTTGCCTATAGCAATGCGGCTACGATTTATATAGTAATCTTGTCTTTTAACATTTACATCCAACAACGGCATATCAACCTTTATATCACTATCAACGGCATCTCCGTGAAAATTAGCCAAAGTCAGACGTGCTTCAGGTTTCCATTGCAGATAGTAGTTTGATGTGTCCTTTTGTTCTCTTTCTATCAGATTATAACGCAGGTTACCTGCCACTATACACTCACGTCCTGACTGCATAGTATAGCGTAGGCTGTCAGAGGCAATCAGATACTCCCATTGCTTGCGGTAAGGATTGTCATCCTGTCCTTTCAGCTTGACATCAATCATTGGCTGTTTCAGCCAAATATACTCAGAGTCTATGTGAACCGTCAAATCCTGCAATTTTAAGTTGCTCAGATTTGTCTCAATCTCCTTATTAACGGAATCAGGGTCAAACTCACCCATATAATCAAGGTCTATTCCAGGCACTTTGACCGTCAAATCAGGCAGAGAAGCGGAAACATTGTCAATATTTAATTTGAAGGCATAGTTTATCAGGTTCTGCACATTTTCAGTGTGTCCTTTGCTGCCCATACTGCGTATCACTTTCTTTACAGAGTCAGAAACAGGAGAGTCAATAGTAAGTTTAAGACTATCGATACCAAATTTGCAATCCTTATCCAAATTGACACTAAAGTCATTGATTGCAAGCACTATATTATTGGTCAAGTGATTAATATCCACATTACTGAATTGGCTCAAGCGGTTCCCATGCCAGACACTATGAAGAGACAGACCGCCATTTACATAGTCCTGTATGCCGTCAGTGTTTTTACCGTGTTTCTTAAATTGCTCAAGGGCGGCGGCTGCACGGGCTGTACTATTACCATTTGGAATCCACATACTATGTATGTTGTAAACCAATTCAGGCAACATTAGAACCGTAGAGTCCAAAATACCCTGCAAATATGGATTGCCTTCCCGTATATCGGCTGAAACATCTATATTCATTTTAATGAACGGGTCCAACTCTTTCCAATTGTCCTTAGGGAATATATCAGTCAGAGTACCGCTGACAGCCAATGTCATAGGCTTCTCCGTATCGGGGTTATAAAGGGAATGGGCTGACGCGTGCAAATCATTAACGGTTACATTACACCTCTTTGGGTGCATCAGGTCAGCGTGAACTGAAATATCTACAAGTGCACTGTCAAGCAGATACGGAACGCGGGCGGTATCATAACTTGCAGTTATGTCAGATAGTGTTATGACGGCATCGGCCTTAGGCAAGGTAAGGCTGTCAAAAGAGCCGAATATGTGTGCTGAAAGATTCAGTGTGGCGGCAAGGCTCAGACTGTCAGGCAACATAGACGGAATTGAGCCCATTGTGCGTTGAAGTGACGGCAAGCAATTCCAAACAGGTAATCCGCACGCAGAGAGTGCGTTAGCAACAGTCCAGTCAGGAACTGAAAGTTTTATATCAGTGTTAATTCCACCATCAGAAAGTGACATGGCAAAATTACCGTCAGTATGGAGAGCAAGTTTATCAAGTGATACATCCAATTCATCTGCACGTACAACCAATGAATCCGCCACTGTAACTTTTCCATGCAATGAGGCGTGCAAATCCTGCATATTCAATTCAAGTTTGCTAATATCCGCCACAATAGGAAACAGGGTGGAGTCCATATCAAGTTTTGCGTCCAGAGCGAGGTTTGCACTCTTAAAAAACAGACTGTCCTGCAACGATACAAAATCAATATGCTTCAAACCCAAATGCAAACGGTCCAAGCTGATAGTGAACGGCAACATTACAGCACTACTGTCTGTCTGTGCAGTGTCAGCAGGAAGTTTGAAAACATCATAGTTCCCCACTCCTGCAGAATCTATGAAAAGGCTGATGAAACCGTCATTGATATCTATCTCATTTACAAGCAACTGCTTATTTTCAATAAAAGCCTGTGTATTCAGTTCCACAACCAATGACGGCACACAAATAAGAGTATCGGAAGGAGCCTCCGGCTTAGGATTGACAATACATAAATTCTCCAACTCCAATCCAAAATGCGGAAATGTGCTCCAGAAAGTCAGCTCCACCCTATCAAGGCTATGAGGGGCTATCAGAAGCGAGTCTGCCACCTGATTGACAACCGGTGTCAGACGTTTTGGGGTAAAAACGCCATAAATAACCACCGTAACACCCAAAATAACCAGCACCACAAGCGATGCAAGCGAAATACCTATGATTTTTAATGCCTTTTTCATCAGAAATTATATGTCAAGCCAATTAAAATGGAACGTCTGTTCAAATATTTATCTGTCTCCTTATAGTAGGTGTACGCCTCATTCCAAGTTTGCTCTATATCAGGTTTGTCCACCAAATCATTAACCTGGATATACAAATCCAAAGTTTTGATAAATGTCTTCACTAATTTTATATTTGCACCTATATATTCACCCTTAAGGTTATAGGCAGACTGCTTAGCACTACGATATGTCAAATCTGAATTCAAGTGAAGGGTAGGTGTAAGTGCCGCGTCAAGGCTGATGCCCACTTCATAGTTAAAGTCAGTTTTGTCCACCTTTCCGTTTTTTATGAAAGTGTCATAGAATGTTGCCACCCACATCTTGGCTTTTACAGCATCATAATCAACTTTTAAGTTAAGTTTGGCTCCGCCTGTGTGCTGCTGGTTGGCGTTGATATAGGTAAAGTATATACCATCTCCCAATTTTTTATCTTCAGGCACATTGTCTGTGATAACCTTCTCAACCTTATCTTTAGTGTAGCGATAGCCTAAAGTAAGGTCAACCCCAAAATGCTCAGCAGTAAAGGCGTATGTAAAGCCCGCATCGTCAGTGGTTTGCGGTCTAAGGTCAGGATTACCTATGAAATACTCTCCGTCAGACTTTCCAAGAGTGACCGCAGGATTCAACTTCTCATAATCAGGTCTGGAAAGAGTTCGCTTGTAGTCCAATGATAACAAGTGACGTGAATTGAATCTGTACCCTATGCCTCCTGCCAAAATATTCTGGAACTGTGATTTGCGGAATTGGTATTCCTCTGATTTCCTTTCTGTCAGCTGGTCCATCAATTCATGATAATACCACTGTACACGCTCATTTACATACACTTCCAATCCTTTATATTTGTAAGATATGTTAATGAACGGCTCTATGGCAAATGAGTTATATAGGTAAGAGCGGTCCAAACGTGTGGAGTCTCTCCATTGCCCTCCTACATAGTTCCTGCCTGTATAGATATCCATATCAGTATGCCATATAAAGTCCAGACCGGTACCTAAAACAAGGTTCTCAACCTTTGCCAGTGATTTGTCATCATAATGCAGGGTAAGTTTTGAATCGGCATCGTTGATGGAGTTTGCGGTACTGTAGCGTTTATCTTGAGAATAGAATTTACCTGTTGTATTACGCAACATATCCTCATATTTGAGGTTAATGAGGCTGAAACCTGTCAGAGTGATTTTATTGTCCTGCTTGGCAAATGTATGGACATATTCAAGATTAGGTGTAAGTTTGTGACAACGCATTGATGTGCTGTCAACTTGGTTACCATTAGCAGAATCACCGTTCTGTTCATAGCGTACTGTGGCAAGTTCAGGATGGTCCTTACTGCCTGAGTATTGGTATTGCAAGGAGACTTTAAGTTTATCCTGCGGATGAATGTCAAAACCAAAGTCAAACCCCGTTTTCACATTCCAATTACGGTCAAACAGGTTTTTTGTTTCAGTTTTACCATAGAATGAGTCCCGCTGTTTCATTTCAGTGGTCAGGGAGTATTCCTGAGTGGGAACATAATGGTGACCTCCCTCCAAATTAAAGCCTATATGATACTTGGCGGTATCATATTTTATTTTGAGTGCTACATCCTCTTTATGTCCGTTACTGAAATTCCATAAACCTGAGCCGTCAACCATTCCCGTTAATTGGGCAAACAGCGGCACAGTACTGAAAAAGACAAATATAATAGCAGTAATTTTTGCTTTCATCATAACTTATGTAAAACAAATCACCCTTCCATTTTTACAAAGGAAGGGCAATTTCACCAATTTTTTTAATGTTTATTAACTTACAACTATGAAATTCCTACCCTTTAGAATTTGTAACGTACACCTAAGGCAATAGCACCTGCGTAAAGACCTGCAACATTAAAGCCTACTCCACCACCATTAAATCCAAAATATGGACCAACCATAGGACGCCAATCTACAGATAGCTGTAATGGAAACCAGAAGTTGTACTCAACGCCTATACGTCCTGCCGCACCTACTGACATTGCACCATAGCCTCCCCAGTACCAACCAAGTCCGGCACCAACACCTGCAAACCAGTTCCACTCACCTCTCTTATCCCAAGGAATGGTTACACCACCTGGGTTAATCCAATCGTATGTACATGCGGCTTCAACACCTGCAAAGCCAGGAACACCAGCATCCAAATTAATCATGTTTGATGCTCCCAATGAGTGTTGGTAAGAAGCCTCAACACCATAACCAATTCTAAGACCTACCGCACGTGGTTGTGCGAAAGCGGCAACTGTTGACATAAGCAGCATTGTTGCAACTAAAAGTAAACTCTTTTTCATAATCTAAAAAATAAAATTAATAGTTTCAATCTGTTGTGCCCAGGACCGGGATCGAACCGGTATGGAAGTGAATCCACTGGTGTTTGAGACCAGCGCGTCTACCAATTCCGCCACCTGGGCAGTGTTGTGATTTTTTCAATAGCGGGTGCAAAGGTAATATAAATTTTTATTACTACCTCTTTTCTTTGTCATTATTTTCATCAATTTGTAAATAATCCGCTTCTGCGGCGGGCAAAGGGTGCTTCTTACTCTGCTGAGCACCTAACTTTACAAGTTTTTTTGCTGATGTAAGTATACTTTGTCCTTCTGTTGCCTTTTTCCTTACATCAACATACACTTCAGAAGCCTTTTGCAAATGTTTTCCTAAATTATCATACATTTCCAAAAACATACCTACCCTGTCAATAAGTTCATCGGCAAGTTCATATACCTGCTGGTGATTTGCGTTCTGGGTTATCTGTATCCATGCAAGTTGCACCACTTTCAGAGCGGCAAACAGATTCTGCTCCCCTACTATAAACACACCCTGATTTATGGCTTCACGCCAAAGCGAAGGTTCGTTGTCAAGTGCAAGTTGGAGAGCGCCATTAGCAGGCATAAACATCATAACATAGTTCAAACTCTGTTTTGGAGGCTTAATATATGATGAATAGTCCTTCTTTGCAAGTTCCTTGACATGTTCCTTTACACTGCGAATATGCTGTGCAAGATAAAGTTGCTTATCCTCTTCGGAAGTGGCGTTGCAGTATTCAACGTATGCTGCAAGTGAAACCTTGGCGTCAATAATAAGTTCACGCGTTTCATCAAGATGCAGTATGACATCAGGTTGCATTCTACTGCCCGATTCAGGAGTAACCACATTACCTTTGGCATCTCTGATAACCTCCTGCTTATCATAATGCAGCCCCTCCTCCATTCCTTGAGCCTTCAACAGCATTTCAAGTTGTGTCTCACCCCAGTTACCTTGTGTCTTATTTTCA
>JAZUKL010000091.1:0-41275 GCA_045643245.1 Candidatus Enterocola sp. | reverse complement strand
ATTTTTTCAGAAAAAACATTAATGATTATAATATTTGTGTTAATTGTGTCAAAAAAATTATTCAATTTTATTTTGTAGTTATAAATAAACACTCTTATTCAAATTTATTGACATGTTATTAACAAGTCATATATTTAATTTTCTTATAGTTAAATATTTTATAAACATTCTTTATTTTTATGCAAAAGTACAAAACTTTTTACTATTGACATCACATTTTTTGTGGATAACATCTGTTGATTTTTTTCAATAAAAAAATCTATAAAAATTTGGTTGTTAAAATATTTTATATACCAAATCTATTTTATTAATATCAAAATTTATTTATTGCTATGTTATTATCAGTTTATTAACAGAGTTATTAACAAAATATGCCTATATCAATGAAAAAAAGTTACCTGGCAAATGTTCTATTATACCTTTTAGTTCCATATTGAAAAGTGTTTCAGTTATATTGAATTTTGTTGAAAAAGATAGTTCAAAAGTATCTCTATGAACTGTTTTTTCTTTTTCAAGTAATTCATATATAAGTTTTTCATTTTCATTCAAATTCAAGTATTCTTCCGCTACTCTTTTTCCATGTCCGTTTATGTTCCAACCCATAAAATATAAAAAATCATCAGCATTCTCTATCATTCCCGCTCTATTATATTTTATAAAGTTATTACAACCTTCTGATAATCTTTCTCCAACTCTACCTGGAAATGCAAAAATATCTCTATTGTAAGACATAGCCATTTTTGCTGTTATTAAGGAACCTCCGTCAATTGTGCTTTCAACTACAACGGTAGCATCAGCCATTCCCGCTATAATTCTGTTTCTGCGAGCAAAAAGAGCAGGTATTGCACACATATTTCTTGTTTGTTCTGTAATGAATCCTCCACCGTTTTCAGACATTAATTCAGCCGTTTTTTCATGCTCCCTTGGGTAAAAACAGTTCATACCTCCGGCTATTATGCCGTATGTCTTAAGTCTTGCATCAAGAGCGGCTCTGTGTGATGTGATGTCAATGCCGTATGCAAGACCGCTTACAATTATAATGTCTTTACTGAACGATGCCAGGTCTTGTACAAATTTTTCACATAATCTTTTTCCATGTTCAGTGGCACGTCTTGTACCAACAATAGAAACAACCTTTTTATTATTGAAATCAGGTTTACCTTTAATATATAGTAACAATGGAAAATCAGGACAAAGAAGCAGTTTTTCAGGATACTCCTTATCTGTAAAGAAAAGTGTTTCAATACCTTTTCTTAAGGTATATTCATACTCTTCTTCAGCATTTTTGATTGCATTTGGAATTTCATTGGTTATTTCTTGTGCAAAGGGTAGGCTTATCTCCCCTTTTTCAGCAATTTCAAAAACACCGGCATTGAAGAAATTGTATAAGCCTTCTTCTCCTTCTCCAAAATTAGTGATTAATGACTCCGCTGTTCTTGCTCCCACCCCTTCCAAGAGGCTCATGGCTATTTGCAGCACTTTTGTTCTCTCTTTTTTGTTGTCTGACATAACTTAATAGATAATTAAAAGTTAAACAGGCAAGTGGTAAAGCGGAACCAATTGCATCTGCAAGTAAATCACCCCAAGAGGCGGTACGGGGTGGATTGAAATATTGTAGTATCTCCACTACACCTCCAAAGGTAGTGGAAATAATGAAAATAGGCAAGAGTTTTATAAGATTATTTTTATATTTTGCCTCAAATGACATTGCAAGGCTCAGGCAAATATACATAATGGCATGTACAATCTTATCCCAATGTGGAATTTGAAATATTGGCAGACTAATTGAGGGCGGTTTTATCAGACACAGATATAGAATGCCTATTGCAATAAGAAATGTAAATTTATATTTGATTATAATTTTCATACTTCAATAAAATCCCTCATAACGGAATCACTTACAAATATACCATCTTTTGTTAAAGAAACACAGTTTCCTTCAAATTTAATCAGCCCTCTTTTTTCAAGTTTGTGTGCCTTTTGAATAAAGGTTGCTTGATATGCCGGTTCTATTCTATCAATATTTAAACCATCTTTAGTGCGTAGAGCGGTTACTATAGTGTCATTATATTTGTCCTGACTTGTCAGAGTTTCAGACTCTGACCCCCAAAAAAGGGCGTTGTCTTTTTGTTGAATGGATTTGTTCCAGCATCTTATTTTGCCGTTGTATGAGTGTGCCCCCGCTCCAAACCCTATATATTCTCCTCCGTTCCAATATATACTGTTGTGTTTTGAGCGGAATCCTTCCAATGCAAAATTTGATATTTCATAATGTTCAAACCCCTCCGATTCCAACATACGGCAAAGGATGTTGTACATTTCAAGGCAAAGTTCATCTGAGGGGGAGTCTTTCTTATAGTCATACATTTTGGTAGCTTCTTCAAAAGAGAGGTTGTAAGCAGATATATGTTGGACTTTCAGAGCCAACGCTTGATTTACCGTATCTGTCCAACTTTCCAATGTTTGCCCAGGAATGCCGTATATAAGGTCTATACTAATGTTTTTATAATCTGCCTTTTGTAAGCATAATACCGCCTCTTTTGCTTTTTCAGCATTGTGACTTCTGTTAATAAATGTTAAAATTTTATTGTCAAAACTTTGTACGCCAATGCTGATACGGTTAACTTTTGTTTGCTGAATATTGCAGATAAAATTATTTGTGATATCATCGGGGTTACATTCAATGGTGAATTCCTTAAGGTCTGTAAGGTTGTAGTTAGTTTTAAGTGTGTTGTATATTTTGTTTATCTGTTCTTTACTGAGCAAAGACGGGGTGCCACCGCCAAAATATAAGGTTTCAATAGTGTTATTGCTTAAAAATCTAATCCTCTTTTCTGCCTCTGAGCAAACAGCAATTACATAATCATCTATATTATAGGTGTTTACAGTTGAGTAAAAATTACAGTAAGTGCATCTTTTCTTACAGAACGGAATATGAACATAGATGCCGTTCATATCTTATTGAAGTTTAAAGCTTCTTTGGCCAATAAGGTTACCCTCTGTAAAAATGGTAATGGTGTAGATGTCAGCGACAAGACGTTCCATTATTGGAAAATACATTGTTATTTCCTGTGTCTCTCCAGAGAAATCATAGTCTTTTTTAGCACTATATTCCAAATTGACTCCTTCAAAGATGAAATAGTCATGTGCAGAGGTAGGCAAAAGGTTCTCCTTTGAATCGGTAATTCTGAGATAGATTGTTTTGTGACCTCTTTCTGCAGAGATGTTTCTTAGTATCTTGAAATCTATTTGAAGTTTTGCGGTCTTTTTAAGGGAACTTGATTTTTTTCCTTTCTCATTAAGTGCACTGATTGTTATGTCTGATGCCTCAAGAATTGATGCCATTGAAATTTTCTCTTCAAGTGCATTTGCCTGGGCTGTTTTTTCTTGAAGTTGACGCTCCTGTTCCTCATATCTGCCCCTGATTTTCTTATTCTCTGTCCTAAGATTATCATTGACGGTGTTTAATGAGTCAACTTTTGCCACGTATGTCTTAAGAACAGAACGTACTGTTGTCAACTCATGTTTCAGTTCTGAAATTCGTCGGGTGTTTGTGGCTTTGACTGTTTTCAGTTCTTGTAGAAGTTGTTGTACTTTCTGTTTTTCCTCATCGATGAGGCGTAGTAGTGAATCGTTGTCGGTATTTATGTAAAAATCCTCATACTGTTTCTGCATCTGCTCAAACTCCTCTATACTTTGCTGTTTTTCAAACTCCATAACGGCAGTCATCTCTTCAATGGTGTCATTATTTTGTTTTAATGCCTTATGTTGCGTATATATCAGATATCCAGCCGCTAAAAGAAGCAGTCCAAGTATGCTGAATGAGATAATCAGTATTGTTTTTGTTTCTTTTTTCATTATAGGGAATGAATTTGAGTGCAAAAATAGGTATTTTTTTGTACTTTTGCACCTAATTATAATAAAAATAGATATTATGTCTTTACAATGTGGTATAGTTGGGCTTCCAAACGTAGGTAAATCCACGCTTTTCAATTGTCTTTCAAACGCCAAGGCTCAAGCGGCAAATTTCCCGTTTTGTACTATTGAACCTAATGTTGGTGTGATAACAGTTCCCGATGAACGTCTTAATGCTCTTGCAGAGATTTGTCATCCGCAAAGAATAGTGCCTACAACTGTTGAGATTGTTGATATTGCAGGTCTTGTAAAGGGTGCCAGCAAAGGTGAGGGTTTAGGAAATAAATTTCTTGCAAATATTAGGGAGACCGATGCCATTATCCATGTTCTAAGATGTTTTGATAATGATAATGTAACTCATGTTGATGGCACAGTAAATCCTGTCCGTGATAAGGAGGTTATTGACACAGAACTCCAACTAAAGGATTTGGAGACAGTGGAAAGCCGTATCACTAAGGTTCAGAAGCAGGCGGCGGCAGGCGATAAGGCAGCAAAAGCCATGCTTGAAATCCTGTTACTTTACAAAGCCGCTCTTGATAAAGGTCTTAATGCCCGTAGCGTGGAACTTGATAAGGAGCAGAAGAAACTTGCAAAAGAGTTATTTTTGCTTACAGACAAGCCTGTTCTTTATGTTTGTAATGTTGATGAGGCATCGGCTGTAAACGGTAATCATTATGTAGATGAGGTGCGTGAAGCGGTGAAAAGTGAGAACGCTTCAATACTTGTGGTTGCTGCCGCCACTGAAGCGGATATTGCAGAGCTTGAAACGTATGAGGAGCGTCAGATGTTCCTTGAGGAGATAGGTCTTAAGGAGAGTGGTGTCAACAGACTTATTAAGGCGGCATACGCTTTGCTTGATTTGCAGACATTCCTAACAGCAGGAGAGCCTGAGGTACGTGCCTGGACTTTCCGTAAGGGCTGGAAGGCTCCTCAATGTGCAGGTGTAATTCACACCGATTTTGAAAAGGGATTCATTAGGGCAGAGGTCATTAAATTTGAAGACTATATAGCATACGGCTCTGAGGCAGCTTGTAAAGAAGCTGGGAAGTTGAGTGTTGAAGGAAAGGATTATGTTATGCAGGATGGTGACGTAGTCTATTTCCGCTTTAACGTCTGATGTTTCTTATTGGCGATTTTGTGCAATCTTCTCGCTCATTTACTCCAGTAAACTTCGCTTAAAAATTGCACAAAATCCCTCAATAAAAATTCGTCAGATAAATTTCGGAATGTTGTCTCAACCTAATCTGGAAATTTCTTTTCTGAGTTCTTTTTCTAATGATGAAGCTCCTATACGGAAATAGTCTGTTGATAGGAACTCTTCCCCTAAAATCTCTTTAACAACACTTAGATACATTAGTGCGTCTTGTATTGTCTTTACTCCGCCAGCAACCTTTATGCCTTTTTGAATATTTATCTTTTCATAGTACGCTCTAATGGCACGGCACATTGTATATACGGCAGCAAGCGTAGTAGGCTCTGTCTTACCTGTGGTACTCTTAATAAAGTCTGCACCAGCCTCCATTGCCAGCAGCGATGCCTTGAAAATGTTTTCAGGTGTTTTCAGAAGTCCAGTCTCCAAAATAACCTTTAATGTTTTATCTTTGCACGTGGCCTTGACCTCGCTAATCTCATCATAAACATCAGTATAATCTCCGCTAAGGAATTTGCCCACATTCATAACCATATCAATTTCAGTGGCTCCGCTGAGGATACTTAGAGAGGCCTCTGCAATTTTAACTTCAGGAAAAGTTTGTGCATGAGGAAAACCAATGACGGTAGTGATGCCCACATCTTCAGTCAAGGTGTTTCTGACTATCTCCACTAGTGAAGGGTAAACACAAATTCCAGCTGGCATTGGCAGTTCAGGATTATCTTCATCAATGTTGTTAATCTGTTCCACTAATTTTCTAATTTCCCTTTCCTGGTCAGTAGCGTTAAGTGAAGTTATTTCAAGAGCGGAGTAAATGAACTTGCGGCTTTTGAAATTATCATTGTTTTCATAGTGATGTTCAATTATGTGCTTGACGTCAAGTTTGATTTCCTCTTCACTCACCGGAAAAGGATAGGCCTTAAAAAAAGATGCAAAATCCATAATATTAAATTGAAAGTTGTTTTAACAAAAATAATATTCAAAATTAGTTAAAATTTTGCTAATAGTTGTCAAGGTATTTTGAAAAATTGGATTCTCAGAGAGGAGAAGTACCGCTAAAATGATTGTAAACTATTGAGGCTCTTGCTTTTCCAATTATATTTGCAATGTCTTCAAAACTTGCTGTCCTAACTCTTTTCAGACTCTTAAAATGTGAAATCAGCTCATTTTTTGTTTTTTCTCCTATTCCCTTAATCTCATCAAGTTCACTTGCCGTAAGTTTCTTGCTTCTCTTCTCTCTGTGGAAAGTTATGGCAAATCTGTGAACTTCATCTTGCACCGATGCCAAAAACTTGAAAAGTTGGTCTGTTGGTTTTATGCCCACAACTGATGGCGGATTCCCAAAAAGAAGTTCGCTTGTCTGATGTCTCTTGTTCTTTACTAGACCGGCAATAGGAATCTGCAAGTGTAACTCATTTTCAATAATTTCCCTAATGCTGCTCATCTGACCCAATCCTCCATCAGCAATTATAAGGTCAGGCAAATGTCCTCCCTCTTCAATTATTCTGCTGTATCTCCTATATACCACTTCACGCATTGATGCGTAGTCATCTGGTCCAACAACACTTTTAATGTTGTATTTTCTGTATTCACTCTTGACAGGTTTTGTATAATCAAAAACAACACATGCCGCAACGGCGGCATCGCCACTTATGTTAGAGTTATCAAAACACTCAATTCTTATGGGTAGTTTTTCCAATTTGAGAGCATCTTGAAGGGATTTTAGGATAGCGGTGCCTTTTTGTTTTGTATTCAGTTTCTCCCCCTGCTTGATACGGTCAAGTTTGTATTGTTTTACATTATGTGCACTCAAATCCAAAAGTTTTTTTCTATCACCTTTCAGTGGAATGGAAAAAGTAACGTTATTTATCTCATTATCAGGTAAAAACGGCACAAGACACTCATTACTTGTACTATGAATCCTATCTCTTAACTCAAGAATTGCAAGTGAAAGTATCTCCTCTTTGCTTTCATCTAACTTTTTATGGAATTCAAGCGTATATCCTTGAGTAACAGAGCCGTTTGTTATGTGCAGAATGTTAATGTATGCCACATTCTCCTCTTCATCATATCCAAAAACATCCAAAGAACCTTTATGTGTTGTGGTAATTACTGTTTTTTCCCTATAGGCATTTATAGCATCAATCTTTGTCTTTATGGCATAGGCATCTTCATACCTATATTCTATTGATGCCTTGTTCATTTCAGAGGTGAGATATTCTGTAAGTCTGCTGCTGTTACCTTTTACAATTTCTCCGATTTCATCAATCATTTTCCTATATTCCTCAAATGTTTGGAATCCTTCACAGCATCCGGCACAGTTATGAATGTGATACTTAAGGCAAACCTTATGTTTGCCAGCCTTAATGCTCTCTTCCGTCAAATATTCTCTGCATGTTCTGATTGGATATATTTTCTTAATAAGTTCCAATATTGTGTCCACCACCCAAACGTTACTGTATGGTCCGTAATAGGTTGCTCCCTTTATTACATTTCTTGTCTTAAATACCCGTGGAAACGGCTCTTTTGTTATGCAGAGCCATGGATAGGTCTTTCCGTCTTTAAGCAGTATGTTATAATGAGGTTGGTGTTGTTTTATCAGATTGTTTTCAAGAAGAAGTGCGTCTGTTTCATTTTCAACAACTAAATACTTCAAATCATAGATATTTCTTACAAGAGCGTTTACTTTTGTGGAGTGATTGTTGCCAATAAAGTACGATGAAACGCGGCGTTTAAGGTTTTTTGCCTTGCCCACATAAATAATTTTGCCGTCTTTGTTGAAGTATTGGTAGACTCCTGGCAAGTCGGGCAAAGATTGTACAATTGTCTTTATGTGGTCAGTGTAGGGCATGTTAAAAGTTAATAGTGAAAAAAGAATTCTTGGAGTAGCGAGTGGAGAACAAGTTTACTTGTTATCCCGAGTCACGAACAAGAATCATTAAACGAAGTTTAATAAAAGTTAAAAGTGGAAGAGATTATAGTATTCTACATCTGATGCTATTCTCTCTCTGCCTTTAAGAAAATCTATTTCGCCTATCGTGTTGAAATAAATTTTCTTTACACCTGCTTTTTTTATTAAGTCTATTGCCGCCGCAGCGGTACCTCCTGTGGCAAGAATATCATCATGTATTAATACAATATCTTCTGATGAAATGGCGTCTTTATGAATTTCTATTGTATCTTTGCCATACTCTTTGTCAAATGTTGCAATAAATGTTTCTCCAGGAAGTTTTCCCGGCTTACGTGCTGGTATAAATCCTGCGTTAAGTTTTTCACTTATTATTGAACCAAAGAAAAAGCCTCTTGATTCCATTGCAACCACTTTAGTTATTCCTTTCCCTTTATAGTAGTTGCTGATTTCATCACTGATGGCTTTCATTGCGTCAGGGTTCTTCATAACTGTTGTTATGTCAATAAAGCCAATCCCTTTTCTTGGAAAATCCTGGATTGTTCTAAATAATTCTCTTACTTGTTGTAGTGTCATATGATATGTTTTTTATGTTCCACGTGGAACATTTGGAAAATGTTTCACGTGGAACGTTGTTACCTTCCCATCATCACTAACAATATATTTATGTCTGATGGCGAAATGCCTGGAATGCGTGCCGCCTGTGCAATGGTTTCAGGGTCTGCCTTGGCAAGTTTTTGCCTTGCTTCTGTGCTTATTGCATTTATTGTACTATAATCAAAATGCCCCTTTATCTTAATGTTTTCAAGACGATGCAGTTTTTCTGCAATAAGGTTTTCCCTGTCTATATAGCCTGCATATTTTATCTCTATCTCTACACTTTCTGTTATCTCCTCACGTCTGTTTTCAATTTTATCAAGTTCTGCTTTTAATTCCGCATCCACATTTCCTAATCCTTCTATAGTTACTCCTGGTCTGTGAAGCAAGTCACTCAATTTTGTACGTCCCTCTATTTCAGAAGAACCTATATTTTGCAGATATCCGTTTGCCTCTGCAGGTGTTACTGAATGTTGATTCAGGAATTGTTTTAGATTGTTTTTCCATTCCAACTTTGAATCAAGCAAATTTCGCCTGTCCTTAGTTATTGCACCTACGGCATCTGCCTTGGCAGTAAGACGTTCATCGGCGTTGTCCTGACGTAATAGAATGCGATATTCTGCCCTTGATGTAAACATTCTGTAAGGCTCATCAACACCTTTTGTAACCAAGTCATCAATCAAGACACCAATATATGCCTCATCTCTTTGAAGTACAAATTCGTCTCCTCCATGGCATTTTATGTGGGCGTTGATTCCTGCAACCAAACCCTGCCCACCTGCTTCTTCATAACCAGTGGTTCCGTTTATTTGACCGGCAAAAAACAGATTTTTTATTAATTTGGTTTCAAGCGTGTGTGTTAATTGAGTAGGGTCAAAAAAGTCATATTCTATTGCGTAACCTGGGCGGAAAATATGAATATTCTTAAATGCTTCAATCTCTTGTAAGGCCTTTAGCTGTATGTCCATTGGCAGTGATGATGAGAAACCGTTAAGATAATATTCCGTAGTGGATTCACCTTCCGGCTCTAAGAAAAGAGGGTGAGAGTCCTTATCAGCAAAAGTCACTATTTTAGTCTCTACACTTGGACAATATCTTGGTCCAATACTTTTAATTTGACCATTATAAAGAGGGGAGTCCTTAAGTCCGCTTCTCAGCACGTCATGCACCTTTTTATTGGTTGCAAGTATATAACATGGTTTCTGCTTAAGGAATATTGGTTTGTAATCCAGATATGAGAATTTATGAAAATCTGTATCTCCATCCTGAATGCGGGCGGTTGATAAATCAACACTTCTAATGTCAATTCTTACGGGCGTACCTGTTTTCATTCGGTCTGCCTTAAACCCTAACTCCTTTATCTGTTCTGTAAGACCATAACTTGCAGGTTCTGAAATCCTACCGCCTTTAATCTGTGTTCTGCCTATATGGAGAAGCCCGTTTAGAAAAGTTCCGTTTGTCAGTACCACACTTTTGCAGTGAAACTCCGCACCCAGCATTGTTTTAACGCCACAAACCGTTCCGTTTTCTATAATAAGTTGGTTTACAGTGTCTTGCCACATATATAAATGTGGTGTGTTTTCTAAAACACCTCTCCAAGTGGTTATAAATTTAGCCCTGTCACATTGGCTTCGTGGACTCCACATGGCAGGACCTTTTGATACATTTAACATTCTGAATTGCAACGATGTATGGTCTGTTACGTATGCCATTCCACCTCCCATTGCATCAATCTCACGAACAATCTGTCCCTTTGCAATACCACCAATGGCAGGGTTACAGCTCATCTGTGCTATCTTGTTCATATCCATAGTTATGAGCAAGGTTTCAGACCCAGCCATTGCTGCAATATGAGCCGCTTCACATCCGGCGTGCCCCGCTCCCACCACTATCACATCGTAGTTAAAAGTCATCCTGTTAAAATTCAGTGCGTAAAGTTACAATATTTCTACATAGTATGCAAGTGGTCATGTTGTTGCTAAAAAAGATATGAATTATTTTTGAGAATGCAAGAACGTTGCGGATTTTTCCTCCTCATCACTTGGTGCGTGGTAAGGAAGAAAGAAATAGTTGCTTTCTGTTAAATTTGTGTTTTACCTTCAGAATTGCAAGCATATTGAGGTCTTTCAGATATTAGTTGTTTTTTATAAAATTTTTGTAAATTTGCATTTACATATTGATTTGTCCTGATCGTACGTTGGGAGGGAAAATCAAATGAGAATTGTTGCATTTTACTTTGCCGAACCTGTAAAAATCTACCACTTTTTTAAGAGGAGTTTAGTGAAGATGAAGTGCTGCATAAGCATGCGGCTTCATTTTCTATTTCCTCCAGGTTTGTGGTAGAACCTTTACAGAGTAGGCTATGAGGCCGTTTTGTATGAATATGGAGCCACACATAGGACATGTTATTCAGTCTACCTTAAAGTCACAAGGCAGGTCAATAGTTTGGTTTGCACGTCAAATGAGTTGTGACCGCACAAACATCTACAAAATCTTTAGTAAAGAGAGCATAGATACCAAGATGCTTTTCAAGATTTCCCAGATACTTGGCGTTGATTTCTTTGCCTATTTAAGCGAGTGTCTAAAAAATTATTAGACAAAAAGACTACAGAAGTGTAGTGGATTTGGCTACACAAAACTATAAAAATCACAATATTTTGTAAAATTTATGGTTTTTGTCTATTTTTGTACCAAAATCACAACATAGTGTTATAGTCATTTATGATTTCGTACCAAACAATAGATGTAAAAAGGCCTTCCATAAAGGTTAGGGAGTGCAACGCTTGGATTAAGGGTGTTGCCGCAGGGCATGGGAAAAAGGTAGGCGATATTGCCTATATTTTCTGCTCCGATGCCAAGATTCTTGAGGTCAACAACCAATACTTAGGTCATAATTATTATACGGATATAATAACATTTGACTACACAGAGAAAAATGTTATAAACGGAGATATATTTATATCGGTGGAAACGGTAAAAAGCAACGCTGAAGAGTTAGGTATACCGTTTGACACGGAACTTCACCGCATACTTATTCACGGAATCCTGCATCTTTGCGGTTTCAAGGATAAAAACCCCATTGACAAGGTGGAAATGACACGTCAGGAGGATGCGGCACTGTTAACTGTTACTAGGAACGAGAGCAGAACTAAGTTTACTTAAGTTATGCCGAGTGACGAAGTAACATGGTTAAAACGAAGTTTTAACAAATTAACAAATAAAATTTAGAGTATGTTTAACTACATTTGGGCTGGGTTTTTTATCGTGGCGCTAATAGTTGGTGCGGCGCAAGCCATTTTTATGGGTAATACCGCCATACTTGGCGATATGGTTAACTCAACGTTTGAGATGGCGGAGTTTTCTGTTATGAACATAGCGCTTCCGCTGTGTGGTGTGATGACCTTATGGTTAGGTCTTATGAATATAGGTGAAAGGGCTGGAGCCATAAACGTAATGTCAAGAATTGTAGGGCCTTTCTTTTCAAAACTATTCCCTGAAATTCCGAAAGGGCACCCCGCAAGCGGTCAGTTGGTTATGAACTTCAGCGCTAACCTGCTTGGACTTGACAACGCAGCCACTCCGCTTGGACTAAAGGCAATGCAGAGTCTGCAGGATTTGAATCCTAAAAAGGATACGGCTTCAAACGCACAGATAATGTTCCTTGCCCTTAATACATCGGGGCTTACAATAATACCTGTGGCAATACTTGCCCAAAGAGCCATCTTGGGTGCGGCAAACCCGACAGACGTGTTTGTGCCACTTCTTATATCAACATACGTATCAACACTTTCCGCCATTATTTTTGTAGGAATAAAGCAACGTCTGAATCTTCTCAATTGGACAGTGATGGGGTGGCTTCTCGGACTTTCAGCCTTGATAGGTGGAATGTGCTGGTGGCTCTCAACCCTTAGCCGTGAGGGCATGACACTTGCAACCAATATAATCAGTAACGGAATACTCCTTATTATAATGGTAGGCTTTATAGCCGGAGCCTTAGTAAAAAAAGTCAATGTGTTTGAAGCCTTTATTGAGGGTGCCAAAGGCGGTTTTGAAACATCGGTAAAGATAATACCATATATGGTTGGTACACTCGTTGGCATAGCCGTTTTCAGAGCGTCTGGTGCATTAGGATTCATTACAGACGGACTTGCTTGGTTTTGCGGACTCTTTACAGAGCGTACAGAGTGGGTTGATGCCATGCCAACGGCATTTATGAAGCCACTTAGTGGCAGTGGTGCCAAGGCTATGATGGTTGAGTGTATGAAGACATTCGGCCCTGATTCCTTTGCCGGCAGACTTAGTTGTTTGTTCCAAGGAGCAGCCGATACCACCTTCTATATTATAGCCCTATATTTTGGCTCAGTTGGCGTAAAAAAGACAAGATATGCCATCGGCGCCGGACTTTTTGCAGATTTGATGGGTGTAATTGCCGCAATTTTTGTTGCATACCTCTTCTTTTTTTAACATTTTTTAATGCCATAATTGAAAAAATTAAACTGGTGGTTATAGTTTCTATAACTGCTGGTTTAATTTTTTTGTCCAAAATTTAATAAAGGTTAAACTTTTGATTTGCTATTGTTTAATCAAAAATTTCGCCGTTACTTTGTATCGCTGTCCCCACAGCGTTCAGGCAAAGGTTTTTACCGATGCCAAAGTTTTGATGAAAAGGTTTTTTATCCTCAAACCTAATTGTTAAAACTTTTAATATTTAATGTTAACAGCAATGTCTAATTTTTTAAGCATTGATACAGTCACTTTTGTGACAGTATGTCTTGTGCTGTTTGTCCTGTACAACGCAGCCGTTTGGTTATGGTTTAGATATCACTCCGGTTCATCATCTGTTCAAGATGATAAGGATAAGGAGATTAATGAAAAATTTTCAGAAACAGAGTATGAGGATTTACCGTTTTAATTATTATACAAAATGAAAAGAGGGTTTTATACAACAGTTTTTCTTATTGCTAATACCATTTGTATGATGGCTCAAGGCAATGGGGTAAGTGCCATTGAAAAGGCAAATTCAGAGATTCAGTCCTATATTGAACCTATAACCACATTGTTCTATGTAATATGTGCGGTAATAGGTTTTATTGGGGCTGTTAAGGTTTATGGGAAGTGGTCTTCGGGCAGTCCCGATACCACAAAAACTGCTGCATCGTGGTTTGGCAGTTGCATATTTGCAGTAGTGGCGGTAACGGCTATCAGAGCGTTTTTCTTAGGCTAAATTGGGGTATGGTGTGTTATACAATAAATAAGGGAGTAGGTAAGGCTGTGGAAGTCAAGGGACTGAGAGCCCAATATTTTATTTACGCTGTGGCAGGTGTAGTGTTGGCTTTTGTAGTCTTCTTCGTACTGTCATTTATTGTAAATCAGGCGGCTGCTATTATTGTAGCCGCTGTATGCCTCATATCAAATGTATCGGTGTGTTTTTTTCTAAATAATAAATATGGTGAAAAGGGTTTGGTTCAAGTGTATGCAAAAAGAGCGACACCAAATAGGATAGCGGTACATAAAAGAATATATAATATCATCAAGAATAATGGAGATAAAGTCTGTAAATATTGAGACTCATCTACCCCTGTTATGTTGGGAAAACGGTTGTATCATCAGTAAAGCGGCTGATGTCACCGTTCCTATTTTATTACAGTTGCCACAAGTGTATTCTTTAGGCACGGAAAACTTTGACAACTTGCATCAGTGTTGGGTAAGGGCAATGAAATGTTTGCCTGATTACACAATAGTGCATAAGCAGGACTGGTTTTTCAGTTCGTTTTTTGAGGCGAAAGAAACATCTGAAAACAGTTTTCTTGATGATGAATCTAACGCTCATTTTAAGTTCAGGCGGTATCTGCAACACAAGTCATATCTCTATGTTACACAATCATCTGTCAAGCATATATCCAAAACCAGTTTGTTTTCGGCACTTTGTACTGGTAAAATAATTAGTGAGGAACGCTTGGATAAATCTGTAACGAAAAAGTTTCTTGACAGTGTCAATCAGTTTTGTGCAATTTTAGAGGAGAGTGGCATTGTGTGCAGTCGCTTGAGTGAAAAAGACATTATTGGTTCTTCTGATAAATTTGGAGTGTTGGAGCAGTATTTGACATTGAATTTAGGAGAGGAAAAGCCACAAGCTCTATGTGATATAATTTGCAATGACATTGATACTAAGATAGGGGACAAGTTTGTCAGTTGCTATTCAATTGCTGACCTTGACCAATTACCCTCAAAAGTAAGTACAAGTTCAAAACATGAGAAATTCTCTACAGAAAGTACATTATTCCCAATAGGTTATACTCATTCTCTTGGACTTGCAATGCCATTTGACCATATATATAACCAATACTTCTTTTTAGAACCCCATAAATCTGTCATAAATGCAATTGAGAAAAGGGGAAGGGAACAAATGTCTCTTTCAAGAATTTCAAGAGAGAATGCGATAAACAAGGAGTTTAATGACCAATATCTTAATGAGAGTGTAATAAACGGAAGACGTTCAGTCAGGGCTGCGGCAAATGTGATATTGTGGGACACTAATTATCTTCATCTTTTGAAAAAGAATTCATACGTAGGCTCTGTTATGGCAAATCTTGATTGTACCGTTTCAAAGACAGAGGGTATTGTTCCTCAGATATTCTGGGGAGGAATACCTGGAGCGGCATCGCAGTTTCCTTCAGAAATGACATTCCTCACCTTTTTAGAACAGGCATGTTGCTTTATTTATAATGAGGGTAATGTGCAGAGCACAGGAAATGGTTTTGGAATCAGGTTGTGCGACAGAATGTTTGGAGTGCCGCTTAATATTGATATTTCAGATTATCCAAGACAAAAGGGTTGGATAGATAATAGGAATAAATTTATACTTGGACCATCGGGGTCAGGAAAATCATTTTTTACCAATCACTTGGTACGGACTTACTACAAAAATGGCTCACATATTGTAATAGTTGATGTCGGGGATAGTTATCAGGGGTTGGCAGAATTGATAAATGAGCAAACATCCGGTGCAGATGGAGTCTACTTCAAGTATAGTGAGGATAGCCCTATTTCATTCAACCCTTTTTATGTTTCTGACGGCATTTATACTGTAGAGAAAAGAGAACAGTTGGCATCGCTTGTTTTCTGTTTGTGGAAAAATGAGAGTGAAATTATTACAAAAGCGGAGGAAACTCATTTGGCGGTAGCAATCAACGGTTATGTTGAAAATCTTGAATCTTCCCGTGAAATGGCAAGTTTTGACGGGTTTTATGAATATTTGTCCGGAACTTTCAAAGATAAGCTTAACAAAGACGGAGTGCAACGCCAACACTTTGACATAGATAATCTTTTGCAGGTTTTGTCTCCTTATTACATAGGAGGAATGTACCATTTCCTTTTAAATGCAAAAGAGAATATGGATTTGCTTAACAAACGTTTCATAGTTTTTGAGATCGACAGCATAAAGGACCATAAAACGCTGTTTCCTGTAGTTACGCTGATTCTTATGGATACCTTCATTTCCAAAATGAGGCACCCTTCTCTTGCAATGGACAGAAAAATGATTTTGATAGAGGAGGCGTGGAAAGCAATTTCAAAAAACGGTACCGCTCAATTCATAAAATATTTGTACAAGACAGTAAGAAAGCATTTTGGAGAGGCAATAGTGGTTACACAAGAGGTTGAGGATATTATAGGAAATGAAATAATAAAGAACACAATTATTTCCAATGCTGATTGTAAAATTCTTCTTGACCAAAGAAAGTATGCCAATAAGTTTACTGATATAAAAAATGTGTTGGCGTTGAATGATAGGGAAACTGCTATTGCATTATCTGTTAACAGAGATATAAAAACCAAAGGAAGACCGCCATATAAAGAGGTTTTTATAACATTGAACGGCAACTTTTCTTCAGTATATGCGGTTGAGGTTTCAAGGAGCGAATATTTGGCTTATACCACAGAAAAAAAAGAGAAGGAATTGCTGTTAAAGAAAAAATCAGAAACAGGAAGTATAATTGAAGCCATAAAAATATTGAAGAAGGAGGAGTTATGAAGAAATGTATATGTGTTATAATGCTAATGTCAACATCAGTTGTGATGATACCGCAATCAGTAGTTACTGACCCGACATCAATGGCTCAAAGAGCGGCAATATTTTTGGAAGAGATGGAAGAGGCGGTGTCGCAAAGTCTTGATATAGCGGAAAATAACCAAAACACATTAGGACTGTTAAAATTATCGCAACAGACCATTGAAAATCTGAAGAATGTAAGTGAGTTTATAAAGGCATCCAGACAGTTGGTTGAAATTACTGAGGCAGAGATAAGAATTGCCGATAAAATGGAGAAATATTCAGCAAAAATCAAGGATTTTGATAATCTCTCAATGTATGAAAAACTGAATATTATAAAATCAATAATAACGCTTGGCAATGCTGGATTGGAAAGAGTAAAAAACGGAATGGCAATTGCAAAAAACGGGGCGACAGATGCACAAATGTCAGATTATGAAAGGTTGCAGATTCTTTCTACTATTGAAGAAGAAGTGCTTGCCATTGAGTCCTCTATTGATAAAGAGTATGAGACATCCGTATCCAAGAAATCAACTAAAGGTATGGTTGCAGTAATCAATGATATGTGTATTAACGCCATAACATTTAATTTCTAATGGATTACATATTGCAAATAGTATCAAATATAGGCGAAGCCCTTACAAATGGATTGAACAATGTTTATGAAACGGCGGTTGATTATGCCGATGCACTATCATCAACTGCACAATTGATTTGTGGTATTGCCGCCATGTTGTATATAGGCTCAAAATTATGGAAATCATGGGCAAAAGGAGAATCGATAGATTTTTATAATATGTTACGCCCTTTTGCCATTGGTTTGGTAATAATTTTTTTCAGCGGTTTCACCGAGTGTTTGGATGCTCTTGTGTCACCTGTTGAAGCGGCAACAGAATATGTTAGGGAGTCTGCTTCAAATAAAGTAAGCAATGCCTACTCAGAGTATTTTGAACTTCAGGAACAGATTAGAGACATTAAGGCAAAAGCGGAGGCTGAAAGGGCGGAATCGGAAGAGAAGTTAAGCGTATGGAGAACTATCAGTAAGAATATAGGAGACATAAAAGAGAATCTTTCAAATGCGGGTGAAAATATTGCGGACGCTGTCTTCCAATTTTTAGTTGACTTAGGAAGTGTTGTTGTTGATATATTCTCAATGGCTACAGTCTATTTTTATAAAGTGTATGTACTTACCGCCAAAATAGTGCTTGTTCTGATAGGTCCTTTTGCTCTTGCTTTGTCAGTATTTCCCGGTTTTAACGGAAATTTCAAAGCGTGGGTTGCTCAGTATATAAATGTTAGTCTGTATATCCCTATTTGCAATATAATCGGCTTTGTGCAATCAATGATTGTAAGTGAATGCCTGTATGCTCCAGGTACAGATTCAATGAAGGAGATAATAGGTCATGCCGGTGATGCTGATGTTGTTATGTCAATCAGTACAAGTACAACAATGATTCAAATATGTGGTATGTTGCTTGGAATAATAGCAATAATGCTCTATTCACATGTTCCTGTTTTTGCAAATTGGATTCTCAGAGGAGATGGTTCCGGTGGTCTTGCCGCTGCATTTAGTGTCGGAGGCGGTCTTGCCGCCACCAAATTAGGAGACTCGGATGCCGTAAACAGTATTGCTTCAAAATTTGGATTTAAGGCAGGGAATGAAGCACCAAAAGCAGGAGAGACACAGGTAGTTCAATAATAAGTATGTTGTAGGTATGTTCAAATCTTTGCAAAATATTCAGTCTGCATTCTCACTAGTAAGAATTTATTTGATATCAATTACCTTATTATGTGCTGTAGTGTCCGTTTATACTATATGGTCCTCTCATAATCTGGTTGAGAAACAGAGGGAAAAGGTTTATGTGTTGGACGGAGGTGCATCACTTATTATGGCATTGCAGCAGGATGTAAATCAAAACAGACCTGCTGAAGCCAGGGCACATGTCAAACTTTTTCATGAGTATTTTTTCACCATTTCACCGGATAAAACAGCAATAGAAGAGAGAGTTGTTCAAGCCTTGTCGCTGGCAGGTGCTGATGCGTATGATAAATACCAAAATCTTAAGGAGGATGGATTTTATGATAAAATTATTGCGGCTGGCATAAATTGTGAAATTCAGACTGATAGTGTGGTTGTTGATACAAATGTATATCCTTTCAAAGCGTGGTATTATGGTAAGACAGCAATAGTAAGGTCTTCAAATATTACGTATAGGAATCTTGAAACGGAGTGTGAACTTGTTTCATGTGCGCGTTCAGACGCAAATCCACACGGGTTTATTATAGAAAAATGGAAAATAATTGACAATAGTGACATTTCAGTGATAAATAGATAGGCATAAATGGGAAAGATGGATTTATATATCAAAAAGTTTAATCATCAGGTGATGAATAGATGTAACAGAATATCCAATAAACTTAATTCTGTAAAAGTGAATAATAGAAAAATGATTTTGATTATAGTGTTTTTGATTGGATTGTTGATACTATTAATTCAGACCATTTATGCATATATTAAATTATCTAATGGTTTGCAGTCATGATTAGCAGGAAACAAAAATCATTACATATCTATTCATTATTTGCTCTTGTGCTTGTAATGGCGGTTTTCTTTATTCTTAACGGCAATTCAAATGCTATGGATGATTATCAAGGTACAAATGAGAAGATTAACTCAAATGTACCGACTGCCAGAGAAGAAAATTTGGCATCTGACAGGTTTGATGCCGTCAGACGTGAGGAGCAAAGAACGGATGAAATAAACAGAATTGAAAATTTGCAAAAAAACTCGTTCGATCTTTTCATAAATAGTGAAGATTCCTCTGGTTGTTCTCCAAAGGTTTCATCGTCTTCCAGCGGGAAGAGTGCTTCTGTTCAAAGTATAAATTTAAATAGAGCGAGCAGTACTAGTGAGGAAGCAAATGAAAAATCTAAAAGAAAAATAGCGGTTAAAAACCGAATCATGAAACAAAAAAGAGAACAACTTGAAGAGGAATTGGGAATAGATTTATCAGATTACGGCTATGATAGATTTTCTCATAAACAAGAAGATAATTATGAAAATGAAACAAGTGAGGAGACAGAACCAATTGGTTCCAATGAAGGGGGCTTTTTTGGTTTGGAGTCAAATACGGATATCAATGAAACGGATATTAGGGCGGTCATTCATGGAGACTATAAAAATATAACATCAGGCACCATAATAAAAATGAGAATATTGGATGATTTGGAGGCAGGAGGAGTAAAAGTTCCAAAAAACACCTTTGTATATGGTAAATTGAGTTTTAAAAGCGGAAGGGGAAATATCCAGATTCAAAATATCAATTATAGAAATAAAATAATCAAATTCTCAGGTACTGTTTATGATTCTGATGGTTTTGAGGGTATCTACATACCTGAGAATATAGTAAGCGATACAAAAAAGAAAGCGGCGTCAGATGCTGTTGGTGCAGTGGATATAGACTTGACTTCAAAAAGTAAAATGCTGAAATCTACGGTTTCATCGGTAACAAACGCTATTCAACATGCCGTACAGGGCTCTATTAAAGAGGCAAAAATATCCATTTCATCTAATTATTCAATTATTATTAAAAAGAAAAAATGAAAAGTTTTATTTTAAAAATCTGTTTGTGTTTTATTGTTTTCATACTATTGTCAAGTTGCATTGCATATGCAAATGTCAATGAAAAAATTCTTTTGAATGAACATAATTGTGTCATTCTAAAATTTGATTCAGAAATAAAATATGTTGATTTCGGTAATGGTGAAATTGAGGGAACCAGGTTGTCATCCAATAGAATGTTGAAGATTCAAGGGAAAATCCCTGAATTTAACGAGACAACAATGTCAGTTGTCACTTCAGACGGAGGATATCATCAGTTTGCACTAATGTATGCTCCTGTTATTGAAAAGTATGTTTGGCAACAGACGGGTACATCATATAAATTGGATTCAATAGGTTTCTCTTCTGAAAAGACAACTCATTTTATTTGTGATGAAAAAATCACAGACATTGTTCCTGCTTCAAAAACAATTATTGCTGATTATGCTGAAAAAATTGAGAATATAATAAAGGCAAAGGCCATAAAATCATATTTTCAGCAAACCTGTATTCATTTTGTCACTGAATCAGGGTATGTATATACCTTCATTGTAAAACCTGATGTGTCTCCCGGGCAATTGACAGTCATTCTTTCTTCAGAAGAGGAGATAACTCAGTCATCGCAAGCCATTTTTAGAAGCAATTCTGTTAATGAAGGTCAAATGAAAGAGTTTGCAAAAACACTGACAATAATGAAACCATTCATTAACGACATAGGTGTGATTGGTTTGAAAATGGCATTTGCGATGTCAAGCATATATAGTTATAATGATTTATTGGCTTTTAGAATTGATTTGTCAAACAATGGAAAAATTGATTATGATATAGATTTTATAAAAGGGTATATCAGAGATAAGTCAGACACAAGAACCACTGCAGTACAGGAAACGGAATTGCAACCCGTGTATACATATTATTCAAAGATAAAGTCACCTATGATTTTAAAGGCAGGGGAGTCAGAAAGTATAGTTTTGTTTTTTCAGAAATTTACAATTCCTAAAAAACGGATTCTCTATTTTGAAGTGTTTGAGAAAAATGGAGGCAGACATTTATCTTTCCCGGTTTCATCAAGAGAAATACTTAAGGCACGTGCAATTTATTAGTTAAATTATAAATTTATTCATCATGAAAAAAAGGTTATTGATTCTATTTATTTCAGTTGCTGCAATTATGCCTGGTCAAATGTTTGCAGCATCACCATTATCGCATATTAAAGGTATGCACGCTATTGGTGTAAGGGCAGGTACAGGGTTAGGGAACACTTTTGATATAGGAGTCCTATATCAATATCATTTTGCACGCAGATGGTCATTTGCTACAAATATTGATTATGAACAAGGGGCTTTTGAAAAATCAAAATATTTTGGAGTGAAGGTTGCTCCAGGGGTTATATGTAGCGTATGGCATCCTACTTCTTGGTTCTATCTTCATTTGCTTGGTGATGTCAATTTAGGTTATGACAATTGGAAAAACCCTGATATAAATAGTCAGGCTGACGGATTCACAATGGGTTTGGATTTAGGACTGAATTTGGAATTTTTTGCCATCCCTGAACTTTCTTTTGTACTACAGGCTCAAGAGGGTTGGAATTGGGGTTTTTATAATAAAGGTGGATACAATTACTTTCACCCATTGTTTTCGTTAGGTATAAAGTATAACATTAAATAATAAATACTATGAAAAAAATAATTTTTACATTTCTGCTATTGTGTCTATCATTATCTTCATTTTCATATTATGATTATTGGAATGGTCAATTGTACAATGATGGACCGTATGTGAATGAAATGATGTCAAATATGCCATCAATTTCAAATGAATATGCTGTTGTTCAAAAACAATATATTACTGATGGAAAGTTGTCAATATCAACATCTGTAACATTGGGTTGGTATAATTTTTTCCGTCGTCTTGCCATTAATTATTATTGGGCAGACTGGATTATCAGCGATTTTAAATATACGCGTCATGTATATTATTCATCTAAGAACAATGATAATTATTCAGAAATAACGTCCTTGGCGGTAACATCCGGACTTATTGATGTTTCGGCGTATTCATTGCGTGCAACAGATGCTATTAAAATCAGCACTTATTCATCGCAGTATAATACGTTTGTTTTTTCTGAGAATATGATAGCGGATGTAAGTTCTCTAGCTAAAAATATTGACTATAAGTTAAAGATAGTGTACACGTTCAAACCTGTTCCGTATTCTGAACATGACAACTTACATTATGATCCAAATGAAACAGAAAGACATATACAATTACATGTAGTTCCGATAATAAAAAACCCTTCTGCCAGTCATTTGATTTTTAAAGTGGCTCAGGTTGACGGTTCCTCACAAATTAATGTAAATGGGACATCAAATCCGTATTATGACACAGGTTCAGGTGCAAGGTATCTTGTTTATAATGATCCGGCAGCAATTATATCTGTTATTGCTGATACCGTAAATCTGCCATGTTCAAAAACTTATATTGATGGTACAAATAGATATTCTAAGTATGGTTTCGGAACTTTTCTTGCTTCAATAGGTTTTAATTCTTCTCCTAATTATGCAGGTCCGTCGTCTTTTTATATCTCCGGTTGTGGTATGATGTATTCCGGTTGTTCCAGAAAATGCAATAGTATAGACAATAAGTATATTGAATTTCTTGATGACAATAGTGCCCATAAGTCTTTTTTGTCAAAAAAAGGTTATGATGTGTCTTCAGAATGCTATCATAGAATGACTAATATATTACTAAGATCGCTTGATGCCTCTCTTAATAATTATGATGAGAATACGGTCGAAGATTTTGATTTGTTCAAAAGAAAAGAGTACAGGATGAGCAGGATATATCATTTACGGGATTTAAAAAATGTAAATGTTTACTTAAATGAAAAATATGGAGAGGGAAGCATTATTAAGATTATGCATTCCGCACTATATATGAATAAAATAGACCTGACATCAGCTCCTAAGGAAAAGGTGTTCTTTTCTTTGGGTTATCTAAGATATGGGCCACCATATAATTATGATTTGTCAATAGGGAAAGAGATAACCAGTAACATTATTGAATTTGAAATAATTTCAGCAGTATCATTCCCAAAATTAAGTTCAGCGGAAAAAGAGGAGAAACAACTTTGTATTACTGATTCATTAGTAAGAGAAGGTGATTATATTCATTTGGTAGGCAAGGAGATTAAATGTGGGAATTATTCTCCTTCTCTATATTCCCCAGAGTATTATTGGGAGATATCATTTGATGGCGTAAAATGGGAATTGCTTTCTCAAAAAAATTATTCAAAATATATTGTGAACAGATACAATATTGCACATGCAATAGTTATGGATGAGAAGAAAGATTTGTTGTTGCGCTCAACCTTGGTCAAGAACAAACAAAAAGCCTTGTTTCGTCAGAAAGTTGTATTAAGAACATTCTCGTCATTTGAATATAGTACACTTTACAATTATGAAGGAGAGGATGGCAGATGGTATATAACTGTGTCATCAGATGATTATTATACCTATATTCCAACTCCTATTTTGGATGATACTAATTTTGCCTTCTCACCTCTTGCGTTTCCTCAGGAACAATATTTGTGCAAAGGGGATAAGTTGGAATCGGCCAAGATTAATTTTAGATTAAGGAACTCCACAAATGTTACAACTGACCAGATAAACAGGCTTGCAGAAATTGCAGATTACAAAATATATGAGTTGGTTAAAGACAGTGTGGGCAGATTGGTTTCAAACGCCGCATCATATACTATGAATTGGAGAGGCAAGGATTTAGGGTATAGATGTGTAATATCGTGGTGCAGAGACTCAATATATAAAGATATTCACATTTATGCAAATCCAGAGGAGACAATATCAGTAGATAGTATTACATCTTCAGTAGTGATATGTGGGAAAGATGAAAAAAAGAACACTGTATCATTGCTATGTCAACAAGGAAATGTTCCTAAGATCACTGTTAATTCCAAATTTATCAACAAATACAAATATTTGTTTTGTGTTTATTCTGAAAGTGGTGACAATGGTGATTGGACTGAATTTAATGATGGAAATTCAACTAAACTTATCAGCAGTACATCGAATGGCAAGGTTGATTACTTCCTAATTAAAAAGATTAATTCAGAAACGGGATGCGAAAGTGACAGTGTAAAAATAACGGTTACATATTTTGAGGACATAGAAAATAACATAATTTCATTTGCTTCATCAAAGGAATATTTGCCGGGAACAACATACATTGTTAGAGATGATGCCTCGCCTGCCATTAAAGGTCAAATTATTAAAGGTGGTTATGGGACACCTGCAGCAACTAATAATTATATCTATTTATATAAGTATATAATAATGGATGATGAAGGTGTTTGGAAAAATATTGGCGATGAGATAATGGTATCAGGAGATGAGAGCAAAAGCGTGTCATTACAAGAAGGAGTGTTTAGTGTTGACGGGCAATACAATATAGCGAGAGTAGTGATTTCAAGAAATGGAGATGATTACATGACACAAGTTTCAGATACAAGTAATATTTTAACTGTAAGGGTTATAGAAAAGATTTCCCCTGATGATATAATAGTAGTCGGGAATAAGGAATGTGCAGGTACAAAAGTAACAGTTGCAGTTGCCGGGTATGACCCTATTGAGGAAGAGAAAGGACATATTCAGTTTGTGTGGTCTGTAGATGATGACAGTTTGACAATATTTACTTCTGGAGAGATGAATGAGATATGTGATATTTATAATTCAACAAAGGACTTTAAGGTAGATGTATTCAGACTTGATACTGTTATAAATGTTGTGTCTCCAACAATAACAACAGATATTGAAGTGTTGACAATAACACCGTCATTTTCTTTGACTACAGGTGAAAATACTGAAAATATTTTTGATTATCCTGATGAAAAATTTTGGTTTCAAAGCGGTACAAGGTTCGTGTTGAATAATCAGACAGAAGGAGCTGATTCATATTTGTGGAATTTGGAATTGCAATATTATACAGGCTCTGAAGTGGAAGGGTTAAAATCCTATATGGAGAATCCTGTTTGCTACTTGTATAATCCAGGTCAAAATAAGATTAGATTGACTGCAAAAAATTCAAAGGGCTGTGAGGCGTCAATAACCGCTGAAAACATATATATTCAGTCAGCATCTGTGAGAAACGTAATGGCAATGTCATATTTTGAGCCTGAAGAGAATGTTCTTATAAACCGGAAAGGCATAAATGAATTTGAGGTATATCCTACAATAACTGACGGAGGCATAGTTAAAGTGTTGTACTCTGGTGGAAAATTCACATATTCTGTTATAAATGTTGTTAATCAGAATGTGTTAAGCGGAGAATCTGACTATGTTGCAAATATTGATTTTTCAATGATGCCTGCAGGTGGTTACATGCTTTATTTATCGTCTGTTTCTCCCGATGAAACGGAAGAAAATGTAATGGTTAAAATTTTAAGGAGATAATAGTATGAAAAAAATTGTTTTATTTGTCATTAGTGCAATATTAATGGTTTCTTGCGAGACAAGAAAGGATATATTTCATCAGTATAATTCGGTTCCGAAAGTGTATGTCAGCTCACAGTCAAGACTTTGCAATGAAAAGCAGAGTGAAATGTCAATCCTGCTACGGCACGGACAAACATCAACATTGTTTTTTGATTTTGATGATGATTATAAGGAATCAGGTATTAATATTGATTTTGCTGTGTTTAATGAAGGAACTCCGCTTGATTATGTCATTTGTAATTTGGATAAGGAATCAAGAAAACTTACAATATCGGACACTTTGTCAAGCAACACTTTAAATGATAAGGTCTTGAAATTTTCCGTTAAAATTTATGTTTCTGATTATTATGGTGATAGGGGCGAGGCAACTATAAATGTCATGGATTGTGATAATGAACCGCCTTCTCCTATGATATCTGTATCTCATATTCAAGGTATGGAGTATTTAATAGATGCGTCCAAGACAAGTGATATTGAACAGGATGAAGTTATTGCATACGAGTATTTGATAGATGGAGAACCTACTATTATGAAAATGGGATATGAGAATCAATCTGTAAAAAATGATTTGCTAAATCCAGGTATGGCGGGTATGGCAGGAACTTATATCATATCAACACAACTGAGTTCTGTCAAGCATGCTTTTCAATCTATAGGCACTCATATAATTTATGTTAGAGCCAAGGATTCTCTTGGGCTTTGGAGCGCTTGGAAATCAATTAATGTTGATGTGCAGTAAATTATTTATTATAGATAACTCTAAGTAAGACATCTGTTACAGACTGCAATGTGGTTGGAGAAATGTTTTCAATAACGTCATTGTTTGTGTGCCAGGTATCAGGGAAACCTCTGCCTGGCACATAGTCTATTATGTCAATGCAAGGTATGCCTGCCATTAGATTTACATAGTAGTGGTCATCTGTTATGGCTCCGCCGTCTTCATTTATAAATAGGTTTGAATATCCTGCTTTTGAGGCTTTGCTCCAAACCATGTCAACAATGTCTTTTGCAAAGTATGTTGAAACTTGCTCTTTATAGAACTTTGCATTAGGGTCTCCAACCATGTCAAGCAATATGCCAAATTTGGCGGTGTAACCGCTGATTTTTGCCTCTTTTGACCAATATTGCGAACCTAAGCAAAAACTGTTTTCAGCCTCTGACACTCCATAGTCTTCAGAGTCAAAGAATATAAGGTCAATGCCAATGCCTGTGGTATCGGTTTGGAGTATTCTTGCAAGTTCAAGCATTACTCCGCAACCGCTTGCTCCGTCGTTTGCTCCAATAACTGGTTTGGCTGCATTTTCTTTTAGCATCTCTTCATCACTCCAAGGGCGGCTGTCATAGTGGGCGGCAATGAAAATACGGTTCTTGCTTGCCTTGTTATAAGAGCCGATTATATTGGTGGAATGGAGCGTTTTTCCGTCATGGGCAGTAAGGTCTGCTGTTTGCAGTGTAACTTCTGCTCCATAACGGGAAAGAGTGTTTGCTATGTATTGCACACACTCATTGTGTGCTTGTGAGTTTGGAACTCTTGCTCCAAATTGAGTTTGTGACTTAACAAATGTGAAGACTGAATCAGCATTGCTTGTAGGGCAGGTTACAGATGTATTTGTTTGTGAACCATTTTGGCAAGCGGTCAGAACAATTATTGCTATGGTTATTAAAGGCAGATGTCTCATGTTATTTGGATGTAAGACTTTTTGTTAAGGTTATAAGAACATAGAAAGGGTAGGCTATGAATACTGGTAAAATGTAAGGAATAAGTTTTTGTTGTTTGTATTTTATTATAACTGCCAATAATAGAGGTAGGTCAATTATTAATTTTGCAAGCCAGAAAATTAGGTATATAGGTTGATTTATTGCAAGTATTAGTGATGCAATCAGCAGCAGTTGCATTGCTATGGTTACCAAACCTGCTGCCATTACTTCCAAGTCTGTGTATTTGCTACCTTTGCCAGCCCATCGGCTACGTTGGATAAGGAATTGTTCTAAACTGTCTGTTCCAGCGGTCGTAACCTGTGCTTTTATGTCATTAACTGCAACTATAGGTTCTTTTGATTTTTTCATGGCTTCAAGCAAAAACATATCGGTGCCGTTTATGTTATTTGTCATGTGTAAGGATACTCTTTTATATGATTCTGCGGTAAAAGCAAGGTTGGCTCCACCGCACATTAACGGATGTCCTATGTTTGCGCTGCCTATTGTAATGCCTTGTATGCTTAGGAATTCTGTGGCTTGTATCGGGTGTCCTGGATCTATTCTTACTGGTCCAATAAGCATTGATGCTCCTGTATCTTGGTAGTTGTTCAGTATTGATTCAATCCATGTTGGTGGAAGTGTACAGTCTGCATCGGTGATTAAGATAAGTCCATCAATTTCAATACCCATTTCACCATTTAACAGTGTCTTTATTGCGGTATCCTTGCCTATGTGATTAGTGGTAAAAATGCTGATGGAATGGCTGTTTTTTGCAAACTCATTTATTATTGACAACGTGTTGTCTGTGGAACCGTCATTTATTATATAGGTGTTGAAGTTCTGATAGGTTTGTGTTTTTAATGATTCAAGCAGTTGAAGTATTCTGCTCTCTTCATTGTAGGCTGATATGATTATGGATACGCTTTTTGGTGGCTTTATTTCTTTATGTTGACATCGGGGTAGGAGAATACCTATGAAACAGGCTAATACAAATATAGTGTACAGAATTGATATTAGAAGCCCAATAATCATATTTTTGTGGTTAGGGAGTTGCCTGTAAGGGTTAGTATAAGGCTGACAAGTGCCAATACAAATATAAGTGTGCCGGTAAGCTTATTCAATATCCAAAGTCCACGGATGTTGAACTTGTTGTGAAAGATGCTGGCTATTAATGTTAAGGTGAACCACCATGTTGCCGAGCCTGCAAGTATTGCAAGCATTCCAAACATATCTTCAACCCAACCTGTTGAGTTTACAAGAAATTCCATTCTGGCATAAAGTCCAAGGAAAAGGAATATCATCAGCGGATTGGTTATTGTAAGTGCAAATGCCGTTATGTACTCTTGAAAGTATGTTGACGGTGCGTTTTTTGTTCTTCTTTTTATGTTTTTAGTTGGGTCTTGAAAGAAGATGAACACGCCAAATAGCATAATTACTATGCTGCCTATGAGTTGTATCCAAAATTCATGTGTTGTAATGAAATCCATAACAAATGAGAGTCCTAACATGGCAAGTATTGCATATACGAAGTCTGAACTTGCCGCTCCCAATCCTGAAAAGAATCCGTTAATTCTTCCTTTTTGCAATGTGCGTTGGATACATAGTATGGCAATAGGTCCTACTGGGGCTGATGTACAAAGCCCTATCAAAAATCCTTGTGCCATTGAACTAATAATCATACAAGTTGTAAAGGTACTCATTTTTTTTATGTTTTGTGGTGTTTTTAATTAATATTTTGCTAATTTTGTAGTTATGAATTCAATTAAGTGTAAAAGATATTTCATTTCCGATGCTCATTTGGGTAGCCAGGCATTTGCTTACAATGATAGGGAGAGGGAGCTAAAATTGGTTAAATTCCTTGATTCAATCAAGGCTGAGGCTTCTGATGTATACTTTCTTGGTGATATATTTGATTTTTGGTACGAGTATAATCATTATGTTCCAAAGGGGTGTGTGCGTTTGCTAGGTAAGATGGCTGAGCTTTCTGATAGCGGAATAAGGTTGCACTTTTTTATAGGGAATCATGATTTGTGGACATTTGGGTATTTGGAGAAGGAGATTGGCATGAAGATTTACGGAGCATACTCAATTGAGGAGTTTGACGGAAAGAAATTCTTTTTAAGTCACGGCGATATGGTTGGTTACCGTCCGTTTTCTGTTCGTTTGATGCAAAAGACTTTTCACAATAAAGCCATCCAATGGTTATATTCTCTAATTCATCCTTCCATTTCTATGGCTTTTGGATTCAGGTGGTCAAAGAGCAACCGTCTTACAAAGCATACTCAGGAGAGTGCACAATATTTGGGAGAGGAGAATGAGTATCTTGTGCAGTTTGCAAAAGATACTCTAAAACAGGATTCTTCAATAGATTTCTTCATATTCGGGCATCGACACGTAATGCTTGACCTTATGCTCCGAGACAAAAAACGTGTTGTCTATTTAGGAGACTGGATAGACAAATTCTCATACGGAGTTTGGGACGGTAAGGAGTTCCGTTTGGAATGTCTGGAGCAATAGTTAATCCATCATCAGTCTTCCGATAGCAGCGTTTTCATGTAGGATTTTTATAAATTCAATGGCAGCACGCTTTTTATAGGTGTGCTTAAGGTAGTGTACACAACCATTCATGACACGTTTTATGCCTTCAATCGGGAGAGCGGTAAGGGATGGGCGTAAGTGTACAGCCAATGTTGAAAGTATTGACACCATATTTGTATCTACTAACGCTTTTAGTATTATTTTGATATCGTTGGCTTCAACACATATATTAAGGTGGCTTGTATCAACATCAACAAATCTTTCAAATGCCTTTCTTGACTGAAGTCCGCTTCCCGGCAAGATAACTTTGCATTTCCCCAAGTCCTCCAGTGTGAGTTTATCCTTTTTTGCAAGTGGATTGTTTTTGTTCATAACCGCTCCTAACTCACACGAGAACAGCAATTCTGACTCCACATCCTCATACATTACCGCAGGCTTGAACGCAAGAATTAAATCCAACTTATGTTCCAAAAGCATTTCATATAACTCCGATGCTGTGCCATAATGAATATTCAGTTTAACTTGTGGAAACTGTTTTACATATATATTAAGTGTCTTAATTATAAGTTCACTGAAGGAATGCGTTACTCCTATGAAAAGAGTTCCGGACACCTCTTTTGTAAGTTCTTTCATTTTTGTGCTGCACTCAGTTGATGTTTCAACTGTTTTTTGAGCCAAGGGAAGCAACTCTTTACCCGCTTCGGTAAGCTCAACACTATGTGATGTTCTGAAGAACAACGCGGTGCCAACCTCTGCTTCCAACTGCTTTATCTGCTGTGAAAGTGTACCCTGTGTTATGAAAAGTTTTGTTGCTGCATCAGAAAAATTCAAGGTGTCAGCAAGAGTTATAAAATAGTTTAACTGTCTTAATTCCATAGCGTTATTGTTTTTATAAGTGCAAATGTAGTCATTATTATTGACAATATCAATAATAAGTATTGAAAAATATTATTAAAATCAATAGTAAAACCGTTTTTTCTTGCTCTATCTTTGCATCAACAAGACATCGGGGTCTTGATAAAAATTCTATTAACAATTAAATTTTTAAGTTATGGAGAAAAAATTTTATTACTGTAGACATTGCGGAAATGTTGTAGTAAAGGAAGTTGACAGCGGCGTTGATATGGTATGCTGCGGAGAGAAGATGCAAGAGTTGGTGCCAAACACTACAGACGGCACTGTGGAAAAGCACCTACCTGTGGTTGATAGTCTTACAGACGGTACATTAAGAGTGAAGGTTGGTTCTCAGCCTCATCCTATGACACCCGAACACAGGATTCTCTTTATTTATTTGCAAACAAAGAACGGAGGCAAAGTCAAATACCTTGATAATGCAAAGGATGCCGTTGCTTTCTTCTGCAAATGTGATGACAAACCGGTTGCTGTGTATGAGTATTGCAACTTGCACGGACTATGGAAAACAAATTTATAACAATTAAAAAATTTACAACTATGATTACTAAGAATTTACAAAGAGCAATAAACAGTCAGATCAACGCTGAATTATGGTCTGCATATCTTTACCTTGCTATGTCACTTGATGCTGAACGCAAAGCGTTAAAAGGAATTTCAAACTGGTTTTGGGTACAGTGGTTAGAGGAGCAGGATCATGCCAGAATTTTCCAGAAGTATTTAAGTGATATGGATGCTCAGGTTATTTTGGAGCCGATTAAAGGAGTTCCGACAGAGTGGGATGCTCCAATTCAAATGTTCAAGGAGACATTGAAACATGAGCAAGAGGTGACGGCCTTAATTAACAACATTGTTAAAATGGCAAGGGAGCAAGGTGATAATGAGACTTTGAGCCGTCTGCAATGGTTCATTGATGAGCAAATAGAGGAGGAGGCAAATGCAAGGGATTTGATTGCCACCATTGAGCTATTGGCAGACAGCCGCAGCGGACTTTACATGTTTGACCGTCAGCTTGCAGAGCGTGAATACAAAAAAGCCGCTCCGCTACTGGAAGAGTAGATGATTTTGAAGACTGTTTTGAGACTAAGACCTCACGTTTGTGGGGTCTTAGTCTAATTTATATGGACTAATATCCGTATCTTTTTCTGTAACCTAAAAGCAGACCTATAGATAATATCAGAGCAAACAGGTCTGCAAAGTCAACTGCCACCCAAACACCGTCAACACCAAATAGTTCAGGAAGAATGAAAACGCAACCAAGTTCAAATACAAGGGTGCGTGAGAATGCTGCCACTGCTGAAACAATGCCATTGTTAAGTCCTGTAAACCAAGCGGAAACAAACATATTTATGCCACATATCATAAAACTTATCATATACAGTCTTATGGCATGTGTTGTAAGAGCGGTAAGCCCGGCATCGTAGCCTACAAAAATGCGGGCACAAAGCTCACTGGTACATTCAGAGAGGATGGTAAGCCCTGTTCCTATTACCCCAATGATAATAAGGCTATGTTTTAACAGACTATGTAATTCGTCTTTATCGTTAGCACCATAGTTGAAACCTATTATAGGGGTTACGGTAAGGTTATAACCAATAAATATGGCGGCAAAAATGAAACCAATGTACAGCAAAATTCCGTATGCAGCCACACCTTCAGGTCCTATAAGGCGTATCAGCTGATAGTTATAGCATATACTCACAACAGATAATGAAACATTGCCTACATACTCAGACAGTCCGTTAGTACAAGCCTTAAAAATATATCTGTAACTTATATTAGAGTATGTCAATTTAAGGGCGGAGTTATTTCTACCTGATGAGAAATAGAATAGAGGGAAGAGCATCGCGGCAAACTGTGCTGTGACCGTTGCTATGGCGGCTCCCTTAACACCCCATCCAAAACCAATAATAAACAGAGCATCAAGACCTATATTCATTATTCCGCTTATTGCTGTAACCCATGTTCCCAAAGTCGGTTTTTCAGCGGTCATATAAAGAGAGTGGAACGCTATTGTAATAATTAATGCAGGAATGCCAAGCAAGCATATTCTTCCGTATAATACTGTAAGCCTTGCAAATTCACCTGTAGCCCCGCAACTATAAATTATTGTTGGAAAAAGAAAAAACAGAATAATAGAAAATAAAAATCCCGAAATGGCCGCCGTGCGTATTATTTTGCTGAAAATCTCATTTGCACGTTTCTTATGCCCCTCACCCATAGCCTTTGAAACAAGTGCACTGCCTCCACTGCCAAACATCATTCCAAGAGACCCTATAAGCATAAGGAACGGCGATGCCATGTTTATTGCAGAAAATGCCGTTGCCCCGACAAAATTTGATACAAAAAAGCCGTCAACTATGCTGTAAACCGATGTAAACAACATAGTGACTATTGACGGGACTGCTGTTTTCAACAATCTTTTGTAACCGTAATGTCCGCTAAGTGAAACCTGCATTTTGCCTTGAACCTAAAAAAAAGACTTCCAAGTGGAAGTCTTTCATTTTGTGGTGCCACCAGGAATCGAACCGGGGACACAAGGATTTTCAGTCCTTTGCTCTACCAACTGAGCTATGGCACCAATCACCACATCAGGTTTTGGGATTGCAAAGATACACGCATTTTTTAAATTTGCAAAATTTATTTCATAAAATAATGGTTTTATGTTATTTTTGCAGTGTAGAATCACTAAAATTTATGTTATTACCATATTTTAAGCAGGGAGTAATTGAGTGTGGCTGCGATGAAGCAGGCAGAGGATGTCTTGCAGGTTCAGTATATGCTGCGGCGGTAATATTGCCTCCTGATTTCAAAAATGAGTTGCTTAATGATTCAAAACAGCTTACTGAAAGACAAAGGTATGAACTCAGACCTATAATTGAAAAAGAGGCGGTTTCATGGGCAATAGGAGTAGTTACAGCAGAAGAAATTGACAAGATTAACATACTTAAGGCTTCTGTCCTTGCAATGCACAGAGCAATAGCAAATCTTTCGGTGAAACCGCAATATTTGATTATCGATGGAAATAGATTCTACAATTCAACGGGCATACCATATAATACAATAGTAAAGGGAGATGGCAAATATATGTCAATTGCCGCTGCATCTGTCTTGGCAAAGACCTATAGAGATGATTATATGAATGCACTTGATAGTGAATATCCTCAATATGGTTGGGATGTCAACAAAGGATACCCAACCAAATCTCATAGAGAAGCAATAAGGCGATACGGGGTATCGCCTTATCATAGAATGACATTTCGTCTTATATGAAACATTAGTGCTTTTCAGCCTCTTCAACCTCTTTTTGCAGTTTTTCAGGAAGGTTTTCAACGCAGTGGTGGCACTTCATTTCAAGTGTGTACATACGTCCAATACAATAATTTGAGTGCTTGCATGTGCTGTGGTAACTGTCATCTGAATTTTTCATGTGATTTACAAATTCAGGGTCATTTACAAGTACACGAGCCATTTGAATAAGCTCAAATCCACTGTTAAGAACAGTCTCACAATTTGCACGGCTGACAACTCCGCCCACGTAAATAAGTGGGCACTTAATCTCTTTGCGGAACTTAAGTGCATCTTCAAGGAAATATGTCTCCTTAAACGGAACAGTAGGAATCATTAGCCTTCCAGCCACTTTAAGACCAAGTTTTAACCACCAGAAACGCAGAGGGTCCATATAGTAGGCAAGAGTCTTCAGAGGCATTGCTCCACGCATAACATGCATAGGGGCTTTGCTTACAAAACCTGCACTGAGAACTATGCCATGAACCCCAGACTTCTCAATTTCCTTTGCAACGGTTATGCAATCAGGCAGTTGCATTCCGCTCTTAAAGCCGTCAAACATATTTGTTTTGACAACCACTGCCATATCATCTTTTGCATGCTCCATAACCTCTGCAAGTACCTCTTTCATAAAGCGCATACGGTTTTCAAGGCTGCCGCCGTACTCATCGTGACGGTGATTAGTGTATGGGGAGATGAATTGCGAAATAAGGTAGCCATGTCCGGCGTGAATTTCAACGCAGTCAAAACCTGCCTCACGGCACATGTCCACCGCTTTACCAAAATCCTTTACAAGAGCCTTTATCTCAGATACTTTTAATCCTCTGACAAGAGTAGGTGAGTAAAGATTAAAACCTGATGATGCACCAACAGGCAGACATCCGCAGGTATAGAAGTGTGTCATGTTTCCGCAGTGACCAAGTTGAATGCTTGCCTTTGCCCCTTCAGCATGAATGGCATCGGTAAGTTTTTTAAGGTCAGGAATAATTTCAGGACGCATCCAAAGTTGCCCTTTGAATGATACACCGCTTTTATTTACTGCACAGTAGGCAATAGTGGTCATTCCTATACCTCCTCTTGCCACACTTGTGTGATAATTGAACAAATCCTGTGAAGGTTTGTTGTTGTATGCCATGTTTTCAAAAGCCGCACTCCTTATTGTACGGTTTCTGAGGGTGATGGGACCCAGTTTGAATGGCGTGAATAGTTCGCTCATAATGCTTAATCGTTTAATCGTGGAATCGGTGAATCGTGGAATCGATTAAACGGTTCAACAGTTCACCGATTCACCATTAATATGTAAAAGGAAAAACTCTCTTTAATTTCTTTTCATCAAATTCATCGGCAAATTCAACCTTGTATTTCTCATATATTGCATTTGCTCTAGGTACCAGATTTGCACATGTCCACCATAGGAATACAAGTCCTGCCCAAGACCATGTAAGCACTGCCCAACCAAGCCATTCAAGAATCTCTCCAAAATAGTTTGCCGAACAAACATACTTGTACATTCCGTCTTTTGGAAGGTAATGTTTTGTATCGCCAGGTTTACGTAAATTTCTGATTACTCTGTCTGAATTCCAGTTTATTATAATTCCAACAATGAAAATGCATGTGCCAATGATGAATTGCGGTGTTGTAAGCCATGCGGTGGTGTAAAGGTCATTTGGTGCAAGGTAGAATATCCAATATCCTTGAATGTATCCGTTCATAATATTGAAGATAACTCCCATAAGCATAATGGCAATAGGCATCTTGCTATTTCCTTTAAGAAGCATTGGAAATACAAATGAACGTTGGAAATAGTGCAATTCAAAAATAAGGAACATAACAAGAGGAGCCACTTCAAAGGAACGTTCTGAATTGCTCCACAAATATAGCATAACAAAGAATACGGGACATTCCATAACTATCCATGCCGCCTTGTTGTTTATGGCAGGACCCCATTTCTCACTAATCATTTTGCCGTATCCGGCCTCCACAAAATAGAGACATACAAATACAACCAATCCTATAATGCTCATTATAAAGAGCAGGAAATTAAAACTTTCTAAAGATAATTGCATAAAATTTGATATTAAAGGTTATTAGAAATCCCATTTAACATTGTCAATCCACAAGGTGTTGCCAAGAGTGCCAATAAATGCGCCTTGATTACCAGCAGTAAGCATTACAATAACATGTGTAGGTGTGTCATTTGCATCTCCCCATCCTTCTTCAATAATGGGTGTCACCTCCCCTTTGCTATTCAAAGCCCTGTATGGCCCATTCAGTGCCATAAAATCCTTATAATAAGGGGTCTTGGTAATATCTCCGTAATGAATCTCAACCCTATGCCCGTTTTGCCAATTAGGAACATCGTGGTCAAGTTGTTCACGAGCGGTTCCTATACGCAGGGCATGAATGTTGCCGTCAGCGTCTTCCCAACGTTTTTGCAGGTATATCCAGAATTCAGCCTTATCCTGTATGTTTTTAATGCACTTATGCCCTACACCAGGCCACTTTTCCACAGAATTCCTTTGGGAGATTTTGCATTTATAGTCAAGAACAAGTGCTTTTGGCTTGCGAGTGAAAGGTATTCCAAAATCAAGATTGCAATATGGGTCTTTAGAACCCTTAATAGGTTCAATGGTTTGCCCTGTAAAAATGCTTCCCGATATCAAGACATGAACACTCACCATTCCCAACACCTTGACCCCGTCAAGTTTTGTGTCCATACGGCAGCAGGTGCCCCCACCATCTCTTTTTTCAGGTGTTACACTGCAACTTGCCTTTACAATGCCAATAACATTGGCATAAACATTTGATGATGTCCACTGTGTATTAGCCTTGTAGTCATAAGGGGCAAGTTCCTCTGTAGTGTAGTTGCATTTGGGTCCTATTACATAAATGGTTTTCTCAGCACCACCTATCAAACCTGATTCCTTTATGTGTCTTGTCCCCCAACTTTCAAAGTCGCCGTATCTTATCGGTTCAATTTGGGCTGAAACAGCCGATGAAACCAATAATAAAAGTGGCAGAGTGTGTAGTTTTAATCGCACTATTATAATATATATTGTAAAGAGACGGCAAAGTTAGTGAAAAATTTTATAACTTTGCACCAAATATGCATTTTGGCTGAATATTTAACATTTGAAATTTAATTTTAACATATAATGATTAACCAACAGATTAAAGAAATAGCCCAGAGGCTTATTGGACTTAGAGATGCTTTAGACATTTCAACGGCTGAAATGGCTGCCAAGACGGGCATCTCAGAGCAGCAATACAAAGAGTATGAAACAGGTAATGTTGATATTCCTATGAATTTCCTGTGCAGTGTAGGTCAGATTTTTGGAATGGACGCCGCCGTCCTTATTAACGGTGATGAGACTCATGCACAAACCTTTTTTGTTACCAGAAAAGGAGACGGAATAACGGTTGAGCGTTCAAAAGTGTATAAATACAGAGATTTGGCTGGTGGTTTCAAGGGAGCAAAGGCAACTCCTTTCCTTGTTACAGTTGACCCAAGCAATGACCCCGTACACCTTAATACGCATCCCGGTCAGGAGTTCAATTTGGTTGAATATGGCAGAATGATGCTCAGCATTGATGGCAAGGAGGTTATACTCAATGAAGGTGACAGCATCTATTTTGATGCAACTAAGCCACACGGAATGAAAGCGTTGGACGGAGAAAAAGCCCGTTTTCTTGCAATAATACTTTAAACTATGTTAGAAAGATTTGTATCGCAGACAAAATTCACTTCACAAGAGGATTTTGAGAAGAACTTTAAGATAAAGGTGCCTGAGAATTTTAATTTCAGCTACGATGTGGTTGATGCTTGGGCAAAGGAGAATCCTACTAAAAGGGCAATATGCTGGACAAATGATAAAGGAGCCCACATTGACTTCACTTACGCTGACCTTAAGGATAAGACTGACCGTACCGCATCATATTTCCAATCACTTGGAATAGGTAAGGGAGATAAGGTCATGTTAATCCTTAAACGCCGATACGAGTTTTGGTTCTCAATTCTTGCACTTCATAAAATAGGTGCCATAGTAATTCCAGCCACACACCTTCTTACAGGTAAGGATATAGTGTATCGTTGCCATGAAGCGGACATTAAGGCAATAGTCTGCGTTGGAGAGCAGGTTGTATTGGACCATGTAATTGATGCCAAGCCAGAGTGCCCTACACTTGAACATACAATCTCAGTTGGTCCTGTTGTCCCATCCGGATTTGATGATTTTTCAAAAGGCATTGAGAGTGCCGCTCCTTTTGTAAGACCTGCAAATGTGAATAAGAATTCAGATGTTATGCTTATGTTCTTTACATCAGGTACAACAGGAGAGCCTAAAATGGTAGCACATGATTTTCTATATCCTTTAGGTCACATTGTTACAGGATGCTATTGGCATAATTTGAATGAAGACAGTCTGCATCTTACGGTTGCTGATACAGGTTGGGGGAAGGCAGTTTGGGGCAAACTATATGGTCAAATGATTGCAGGAGCATCAATTTTCATATATGACCATGAAAAATTCACCCCTGCAGATATGCTTAAGATGATACAGGATTACAAAATCACATCATTCTGTGCGCCGCCTACAATATTCCGTTTCATGATTCAAGAGGATTTGCGTAAGTATGACTTGTCATCTTTGAAATGGGGTTGCATTGCAGGAGAGGCATTGAATCCAAGTGTGTATGAGGAATTCTATAAACTTACAGGAGTAAAATTGAGAGAGGGATTCGGTCAGACAGAGACCACTTGTACTGTACTTACCACTCCTTGGATGGAACCAAAACCAGGTTCTATGGGGCGTCCTAATCCAGGCTACGATGTTGATATTATTACAGAGGACGGCACATCTGCTGAGGTTGGAGAGAGAGGAGAGATTATAATTCGTGCAAATGTTGAAGATAAGCCTTGCGGACTATTCAGAGGTTATCTGAAAGATGAGAAAAAGACAGAGGCGGCATGGAATAACGGAATATATCATACCGGAGATGAGGCTTGGCGTGATGAAGACGGCTATTTTTGGTTTGTGGGTAGAAATGATGATGTAATTAAGTCTTCAGGATACCGTATAGGTCCGTTTGAAGTTGAAAGTGCTCTTGTTTCACATCCTGCAGTAGTTGAATGTGCCATTACAGCAGTTCCTGACCCAATAAGGGGGCAGGTTGTAAAGGCAACAGTTGTGCTTGCTGAGGCATTTAAGGATAAAGCCGGCGATGCCCTCATTAAAGAGCTTCAGGATTATGTAAAGCATGTTACAGCACCATATAAATATCCGCGTGTAATGGAGTTTGTAGAGTCGCTTCCAAAAACAATAAGCGGAAAAATAAAACGTGGTGAAATAAGGAATAAAAACAAAGAGTAATGTACCGTTTTAATCGCATAGCAGTTAAGATTGGCAGCAATGTGCTTACACATAGTGACGGCACTCTTGATACTGAAAGAATGTCCGGACTTGTTGACCAGTTGGCTCTCCTTCATTCAAAAGGTGTTGAAATTGTTCTGATTTCATCGGGAGCAGTGGCATCAGGTAGAAGTACATTGAAACTTGAAAAGGAACCTGACCCTGTATCTGCCAGGCAGATTTTTTCAGCAATAGGTCAGGCAAGACTCATAAACATTTATTATGAACTCTTTTCCAAGCATGGAATATGTTGCGGACAAGTGCTGACAACCAAGGAATCTCTTTCAACCCGCAGCCACTATTTGAACCAGAAGAATTGTATTACCGGTTTGCTGCAGAACAAGGTCATACCTATCTTAAATGAGAATGATACAATATCCCTTACTGAATTAATGTTCACAGACAATGATGAACTGAGCGGTTTGGTGGCAACAATGATGGATGTTGGGGCATTGATAATCCTTAGCAATATTGATGGCATATACAATGCAAATCCTTCAGACCTGAACGCAAAAGTTATTACTGAGGTTGCTGAAGGTCAGAATCTGACAAAATATATACAGTCTTCAAAATCTTCTTTTGGGCGTGGCGGAATGCTTACAAAGACTAACATTGCCAGAAAAGTGGCGGCAGAGGGAATAACAGTTATCATTGCTAACGGGAAAAGGGAGAATATTCTGCCTGATTTGCTTGAAAATGGGTCAAAGACGGTATGCACCACTTTTCTTCCAAGCAAAAAAGAGGTGTCAAGCATTAAGAAGTGGATTGCACACAGTGACGGTTTTTCAAAAGGTTCCATAACAATTAATGAGAACGCTTGCAAGGCTTTGCTTTCAGGGAAAGCCTCGTCAATACTTTTTGTAGGTATAACAAAGGTTGAGGGAGACTTTTTGAAAGGGGATATTATTAAGATAAAGGATGAATCAAATAATGTGTTGGCTGTGGGTAAGGCACAGTATGAAAGTGCAAAAATGTCCCAATCCATCGGAAAGAAAGGGTTACGTCCAGCCGTACTGTATGACTATTTGTGGATAATGATTAATAGGTGAATCGGTGAATCGTGGAATCGTTTAATTGATTCACCAATTCACCGGTTCAACAATTCACCAAAATAATTATGAATTGGAAAGAACAAGCATTGGAGGCTTCAAGGAAGCTGAATTTGGTGTCGGGCGACGTTATTAACAGTGTATTGCTTGATGTTGCTGATGCTGCAGAAGCATCAACAGCAGAGTTGCTTGCTGCAAATCAGAAGGATTTGGATAAAATGGATAGCAGCAATCCCCTATATGACCGTCTGCAGCTTACAGAGAAAAGAATTAAGGATATTGCGTCTGACATGCGCAAGGTGGCATCGTTGGATAGTCCGTTAAATAAAGTATTGGAAGAACGCACACTACCTAACGGTTTGCAGCTTAAAAAACTTTCAGTTCCTTTTGGCGTGATAGGAATAATTTATGAGGCACGTCCAAATGTAAGTTTTGATGTATTCTCGCTTTGTATGAAAAGTGGTAATGTATGCGTTTTGAAGGGAGGAACAGATGCGTACAATTCCAATCTTGCAATTGTAACCCTTATCAAAAGTGTCCTTGTAAAACATGGTTTGGATGAGAATACAGTTCATTTGATGCCAGCCGGCTGAGAGGCGACTGTTGAGTTGATGGATGCGGTAGGTTATGTTGATTTGATAATTCCAAGAG
>JAZUKL010000090.1:0-4233 GCA_045643245.1 Candidatus Enterocola sp. | reverse complement strand
CTTGGCAAGCCTATTATTGCCATAGTAAACTCATTTACACAGTTTGTTCCAGGGCATACACACCTACATGAGATAGGACAGGAGATAAAGGCTGAAATTGAGAAACTTGGTTGTTTTGCAGCGGAGTTTGACACCATTGCCATTGATGACGGCATTGCCATGGGGCATGACGGAATGCTTTACTCTCTGCCAAGCCGGGACATAATTGCTGACAGTATTGAATATATGGTCAATGCCCACAAGGCTGATGCCATGATTTGCATAAGCAACTGTGACAAAATCACTCCGGGAATGCTTATGGCGGCAATGAGGCTTAATATACCTGCTGTGTTTGTATCGGGAGGACCAATGGAGGCTGGCGAATGGAATGGAAGACACCTTGACCTTATTGACGCTATGGTTATGGGAGCAGATAAGAGTGTATCTGACAAGGATATGGCAGAGATTGAACAGACTGCCTGTCCTACTTGCGGTTGCTGTTCAGGAATGTTTACCGCCAACTCAATGAACTGCCTTAATGAGGTTCTTGGCATGGCATTACCTGGAAACGGTACTGTTCTTGCAACTCATACAGGACGCCGCCGTATTGCACTTGAAGCGGCACGCCAAATAGTCAAGAACGCCTATAAATATTATGAGGACGGCGATGAAAGTGTATTGCCGCGTTCCATTGTAACAAGAGAGTCCGCTCTTAACTCAATGACACTTGACATTGCAATGGGTGGCTCCACAAATACAGTGTTACACCTGCTTGCCATTGCTCATGAGGCTGGCGTGAACTTTACAATGGATGATATTGACGCACTTTCACGCAAGACACCTTGCATCTGTAAGGTTGCACCTAACACTATAAAATATCATGTACAGGATGTAAACCGTGCAGGCGGTATTCTTGGAATACTTGGAGAACTTGCAAAAGGCGGTCTGCTCCACCTTGATGCAAAACGTGTTGACGGTCTTACTCTTGGTGAGGCTATCAAGGAATATAGTATTACAGGTAATACTGTTTCTGACAAGGCAAAGGAGATTTACTCAGCAGCACCTTGCAGAAAATTCAATATTGTGCTTGGTTCTCAAGAAAACAGATATTCTGAGTTTGACACTGACCGTGCAGAGGGCTGTATTCGTGATTTACATCACGCCTACACAAAAGACGGCGGTCTTGGGGTACTAAAAGGCAACATTGCCGTTGACGGTTGCGTAATAAAAACAGCCGGTGTAGATGAGAGCCTTTGGAAGTTCAAAGGCAAGGCGGTGGTCTTTAACTCACAGGAGGATGCCTGTGATGGCATTCTTGGTGGCAAAGTTCACTCCGGAGACTGCGTAGTCATTAATTATGAGGGTCCTAAGGGCGGTCCCGGTATGCAGGAGATGCTCTACCCTACATCTTATATAAAATCAATGCACCTTGGAAAAGAGTGTGCCTTAATTACTGACGGAAGATTCTCAGGAGGAACCTCAGGACTGAGTATCGGTCATATTTCTCCAGAGGCGGCATCGGGTGGAAACATAGGTCTTATTAAAGACGGAGATATAATTGAGATTGACATACCTGCACGTAAGATTAACGCCCTTGTCAGCGATGCTGAATTTGCATCAAGGCGTAAGGCAGAGGAGGCAAAAGGCAAAGACGCCTTCAAACCAAAACGTAACCGTGTGGTATCCAAATCATTACAAGCATACGCATCACTTGTCAGCTCTGCTGATAAAGGTGCAATAAGAATTATCTAACTATGACAGGTTCTAAAGCATTGATGGAAGCCCTGCTGAATGAGGGTGTAGATACTATTTTCGGGTATCCTGGAGGGTCTATTATACCTGTGTTTGACGCTTTGTATGATTACACAGACAAGTTTCACTATGTTCTTACAAGGCATGAGCAGGGTGCAACACATTCCGCTCAAGGTTATGCCAGAATTAAGGGGAAACCCGGAGTTTGCATAGTTACAAGCGGACCAGGTGCAACAAACACAATTACAGGTATTGCTGACGCTATGCTTGACAGCACACCGCTTGTTGTCATTACAGGACAAGTTAATGACACTATGCTTGGCACAGACGCATTTCAAGAGACTGACCTGATAGGCATAACACTTCCTATATCAAAATGGAGTTATCAGATTAGAGACCCTAAAGATATAGCATTTGCCGTAGCAAAGGCATTCTATATAGCAGGTAGCGGAAGACCAGGTCCTGTAGTGCTTGACATTACCAAGAACGCACAGGTTGAACAAGTTGATTTCAAACCTGCCAAGTGTGATTTCATACGCAGTTACCTGCCCAATATTGCCATTGACAATGAGAGTGTGGACAGTGCGGCGACACTCATAAACAATGCCAAAAAGCCGTTTGCCATTGTAGGTCACGGAGTTACAATTGGTGAGGCTGAAACTGAATTGAGAGAATTTCTTGATAAGGCTGATATTCCTGCCGCTTGGACCATTATGGGTGAGTCTGCAATGCCTACTGACTACAGGCTTAACAAAGGTATGGTGGGAATGCACGGAAACATTGCACCTAACACCAAAACCAATGAGTGTGATGTACTTATAGCAATAGGAATGAGATTTGCTGACCGCGTTACAGGAAACCTGCATAACTACGCATGTCAGGCAAAAGTCATACACCTTGAAATAGACCCTGCTGAAATAAATAAAAATGTAAAAAGTGACATTGCCGTATTGGGTGATGTAAAACATACTCTGCCTGCAATAACCGCAAAACTTCAAAAGCAGGAGCATAAGGAGTGGATTGACTCATTTGCCCCTTATGAGCAAAAGGAGATGGAGCGTGTCATATCCAAAGAGTTACACCCCGATACCAACCAACCTCTAAAGATGGGTGAGGTTGTACGTGCCGTGTCTGACGCTACAGGAAGCAACGCCATACTTGTAACAGATGTAGGTCAAAACCAGATGTCTGCATTAAGATATTTCCAATTCAGGCAGAAACGCAGCGTGGTAACTTCAGGCGGCGCAGGCACTATGGGCTTTGGCATTCCTGCCGCCATTGGTGCAAAAATTGCGGCACCTGACAGAACCGTTTGCCTTTTCTGCGGTGACGGAGGTTTCCAAATGACCATACAGGAACTTGGCACCATAATTCAAGAGAAGACAGGTGTTAAGATGATTCTGCTTAACAACAACTATTTGGGTATGGTACGTCAGCAGCAGGAGTTGTTCTTTAACAAGAGATACTCCTCCACCATAATGCTGAACCCTGACTTTTGTGCTATTGCAAAGGCTTACGGCATTGCCACAAGCCATGTAACAAAAAGAGAGGAGCTAAGCAGTGCCGTAAATGATATGCTAAATGATGACAAGCCGTATCTGCTTGTAGTTGAAATTGAAGAGAACGGGCTTGTTTTGCCTATGGTACCGCCAGGAAAAGGCAATGAGGAGATAATAATATAAAATATGGAAAAAAAACTATACACAGTAACCGTATTTTCAGAGAACGTTCCAGGTCTTCTGAATCAGATTACCATTGTATTCACACGCAGACAGATAAACATTGAGACTCTTTCTGTATCGCCGTCTGCAATTAAGGGAATACATAAGTTTACAATCACAGCCTACACTGATGAGGACACCATCAAGAATGTGGTTAAGCAGATTGACAAACGCATAGATATTCTTAAGGCGTATTACAACACCGATGAGGAACTTATCTATCAGGAGATAGCACTTTACAAGATAGAGACAGGCAAAGTGCTTGCAATGGGTGGAATTGAATCCATCATACGCAAATATGACGCCCGTGTTCTTGAGGTGCTTGAGAACTGCATAGTGCTTGAAAAGACAGGGCTTTATGAAGAGACTCAAAATATGTTTGATGAACTTCAGCAAAGCATCGGGGTACTTCAATTTATCAGAAGCGGACGTGTTGCCATAACCAAAGACAAAAAAGAGCGTCTGAGTGATATGCTTACTAAAATTGAGGAACTAAAAGAGTTAAAAGTTAAAAGTTAAAAAATAAAAGTTGAAAATAACTTTTAACTATTAATTATTTTAATTATCTTTGCACTACAAAAAAACTAGAGAATGCAAAGGTCAAGGATTTTTTCTCCTTTCTCCTTTCTCCTTTCTCCTTTAATTAATAAATAATGGCACAAATTAATTTTGGCGGCGTAATTGAAAATGTAGTTACCCGCACTGAATTTCCATTGGAGAAAGCACGTGAGGTGCTTAAGAACGAAACTATCGCCGTAATAGGTTACGGTGTTCAAGGTCC
>JAZUKL010000089.1:0-6268 GCA_045643245.1 Candidatus Enterocola sp. | reverse complement strand
GGGTTGCCAATCATCATCTCAAGTTTGAGGTTAATAGGTTTCTCTCCATTCGGTTTCTCAAACACAAAATCCATATCGCCCGTAGTCTCACCAACAACATACATCGGGGCACGCTCACGGTCAGCAATACGCTTTACAAGTTCCAGATTCTTTTCATCAATAAGCATACCCATACGCTCCTGACTCTCATTACCAATGATTTCCTTGTCAGAAAGGGTAGTGTCACCTATAGGCAGTTTGCTCATGTCTATCTTACCACCAGTGCTTTCAACAAGTTCAGACAGACAGTTCAGATGTCCGCCTGCACCGTGGTCATGGATTGAAACTATAGGGTTGTTGTTGCTCTCTGCAAGTGTACGGATTACATTAGATACACGCTTCTGCATCTCAGGGTTTGCACGCTGAACGGCGTTAAGCTCTATGGCTCCTGCATATTGACCTGTGTCAACTGACGATACAGCACCGCCGCCCATACCTATGCGGTAGTTGTCGCCACCCATAACCACGACTTTCTCTCCAGGAACAGGCTCACCTTTTAGAGCGTCACGTTTTGATGAGAACCCGACACCGCCGGCAAGCATAATAACCTTGTCAAAGCCGTAAATCTTGTTATTCTCCTGATGCTCGTATGTGAGTAGGGAACCGCAGATAAGCGGCTGCCCGAACTTGTTGCCGAAGTCAGATGCACCATTAGATGCCTTAATAAGAATTTGCTCAGGTGTTTGATACAGCCAGTTACGCTCCTTAATGCTCTCCTCCCAACTGCGTTGCTCATTACGTGGATAAGAGGTCATATAAACCGCAGTACCTGCAATAGGAAGTGATGCCTTGCCGCCGCCCAGACGGTCACGGATTTCACCACCTGTACCTGTTGCGGCACCGTTGAACGGCTCAACCGTAGTAGGGAAGTTGTGAGTTTCCGCCTTAAGTGAAATAACGGAGTCAATCTCCTTAACCTCAAAGAAATCAGGCTTGTCACCGCTCTTTGGAGCAAACTGCTGGATTTTTGGTCCTGCATTGAACGCCACATTATCTTTATATGCCGATACAAGTGTATTTGGGTTTTCTTGTGAAGTCTTTTTAATAAGTTTAAACAGAGATAGTTCCTTCTCCTTGCCGTCAATTATGTATTGTCCGTTGAAAATCTTATGACGGCAGTGCTCTGAGTTAACCTGTGAGAACCCGAACACCTCACTGTCTGTAAGCGGTCTGCCAAGTTTCTCTGACACCTCATTAAGATATGCAATCTCCTGCTCACTAAGGGCAAGACCCTCCTGCTTGTTGTACTCAACAATATCCTTAATATAGACTATCGGGTCAGGAGTTTTGTCAACCTTAAACAGCGTGCTGTCAAGTTTTGTGTATTTGCGTTGGAGCATAGGGTCAAACTCCTTGATTTGACTGCTTGGAATGTACTCCTCAATACGTTTGATGCCTTTGAGTCCCATATTTTGGGTAATCTCTACGGCGTTTGTACTCCAAGGGGTTATCATCTCACGGCGAGGACCTGTGAACTCACCATCAATGGCATTACAGCCAAGTGGGGTAGCCCCGTCAAATAACCAGACAAGTTTTTCTGAATCCTGTGCGTTTAACGCATTCTCTGTCTCCACAGCGTAGTATGAGCCTGTGGAAGTCTTAAAAAATGATATCATAGCCATATTATTTGCAATTCACAAAATTACTGCAAACAAAACGCATCTCAAAAAAATAGTCAATTAACTTATTAACAATTTTTATTTCTGCTTACCAGAAAGGGTGTAGGCAATGGTGGGGTGACCAAGAGCGGTCTTATATATGGTTATTTCTGTGTTATTACCTTCTATAACCTTAATACTATTTACACCTTGAGCCTCGCCGTTATCGCCGTCAGCAGGAATTGTTGTATCTTCTGTAGTGTCATTCAGTTTTACCCTTAATTTTTCAATCTGCTCTGTTGTCAGATAACCTCCCTTAATAAAGTGGTCTGCAACTACCTGCTGCAGGTCTTTACAAGTGGTAGGGTCAACACCTGTCATATTCTTAAGGTGATATTTTATTACATTCCTATGCCTGAATTCCTGAATCTGTAGGTTAGATGTGCCTTCATAATTCTCCGCTATCTCTTCCCAACTTGCACCGCAGAGAGCCGCAATAGTGGCACAGAAAGAGCCTGTACGGTCTGCCCCCAGACTACAGTGAATTTGGAACGGAGCTGGGTGGGCGTCATCAATAACAAACTCCACAAGTTCCTTAATCCATTCTGCGTAAGTCTTTTCATTTGAATGGAAGATGGCATCGTCAAAAGTAGGAGTTTTGCCATTTTTAGTACCTACATAAAGCACATTATTATTCTTTATTATTTCCTTGTAATAATCAGGTATGGTAATTGTATATTCTTTACCGCCACAAGTATATTTTTCACCAGCGTGCTTCTCCTCATTCCCCGATAGGGCTAAATCACACTTAATTCCTGCATTTGCTGCGTTTTTAGCAACCCAAACCATACGCTCATGTTCTGTCTCAAACTTAGTGCGGTCAGGCTTGTATGGGTGATAACTGCGGAACAGTTTTGTAGTGCCAGGCACTCCGCGGAAATTACTGATACGCTTTTGGTCTGATTCTTTTGAAAGGTCAAAATCTTTAAGTGGAGCCACATATTTGGCTATCTTGGCACGTTCTGCAAGTTCATTCTTCTCTGCTTCAGAGAATGCCACACACATATTTATACCATTGTTTTCAAATAGTAGTCGGCTGTCAATACCACCTTCCCAAGACTGATGAGAACGCTCTGTATAGTCTGAGCCGTCTGTCTTGTAAATGTGGAATAGGAACTCAGGAGCACCGCTGTTACCAGGACGCTCAATTGCTGACAGTGGCAGAATAATGTAGAAACAACCATCAAAACTGTATCGGGTAAGGCGGTAATACTCATCAGCATTGTTCCAAGCCGATATGGAACCATATACATACACTTTCTTAACAGAGTTAGGGTCTAAATTGAAACGCTTGCTTGATGTTGACATTATGAACTTTATAGTGCCCGCTTTCTCATCTATCTCATAGCAGTTGTTCTTTGACTCATCAGAGAAAGTGAAATTATCAAAACCACCGCCAAGTTCTTTGAATTCCATACTGCAACCGTCCCCCGCACTTTGAGGAATGAACTTATATCCATATTTTTCCTTTGACGTAAACCCTTCAGTATAGGTTTTTGAGTAGTGTGATGCATTCTTTAGATTGTTATCGCCCCATGAGCCAGAGTCCCATACTGATGAGCCGTTTATTACTGCCATATATGTGGCATCTTCCCATCCGTATGGCAATGCACACTTGAACTCACCTTTGCCCTCATCATCAAACATCTCATAAACAGAACTATATGTGCTTTTGCCTATTACTAACATTATGTGGGCTTTGTCCCATTTGGTTACGGTGTTGTCAAAAAACATATATCCGCCGTTAAACTTAAATCCACCAGCAAACGCACTCAGAGTGGCAAACAATAAAACTAAAGAGATAAAGTATTTTTTCATAGTGAACAATTTTCTACAAAATTAGGTTTTTTTTATGAATTTTGCAAAATAAAACAACAACACGCCCACTTGGAAGTTGGGGCGTGTTGCCAAACAAAACTTAAGTATTGTTATGACTTTTTTATAAGGGATTCGACAGTATTAATAAAAAGTTCCACCCTCATCTGTCATAACAAAATTCCGTCTTGCTTAACGTTTTCTGAAAAAGGTGTTACCATAGACTGCCATTGAATTTGTGGAATAATGAAAGGATGTATTGAAATTCCATTTTGTAGCTCTATGTCATATAATGGCGTATAAATGCTGTCTTCCATAGCAAGGGAAACGGTGTTCTCCTTAGTAAGTATTAACAAGTCTATATCCGAGTCTTTTCTGGCATCTCCACGTGCCTGAGAGCCATAAAGAATAACCTTAGCACTTGGAACTACTTTGTGCAAGGTGTCTGCTATTGATGATATAATCTGTTTTCTCCGCATTTATTATTGGTTCTCTAACAGTTTTCAACTATTGTTTATTTTCTGCAAATATAGTGGATTAAAACTTATTAACAAAATAAATTTTCATTTTATAGACTGTATAACATAAAACAACAACACGCCCACTTGGAAGTTGGGGCGTGTTGCCAAACAAAACTTAATTATTACTATTAGAAACAAAAAATATATAAATTAACTAATAGCCAACGTTAAAAAACTTAATTATTGCAAACCTCTACGGCTTTCTCTACTGTAACCTCAGCTGATTGTTGAGTGGTACAGCCGTTTGTACCTGTGGCGGTGTAAGAGGCTCTAAATGTATCGCCTACGTGACCCTTGAATGTCTTGTCATTTATTATACCGCCTGTGCCTTGGGTCTGTGTTACGCTACCTGTTATGGTACCCTCACCTGTAACGGTGAATGCAGCATCCTCCCAGCCGTATGCGGCACTTGGAGCGGTTACTGTTAGTGATGGGTTAGCCTTACGGGTACCAGTCAACTCAGATGTAAAGCCCGATTCACAACCATCTTTTGATGCTTGTGCTTTTACAGTGTGAGATGTACCTGCAGGAACATCAGTAAAAGTGTAAACTGTACCTGTTGGAGCAAGTGGGGCAGAATTCTCATACCAAGTAACCGTAGCACCTGATGTTACATTATTAGCTTGGAATGTAATGTTACCCGCACCGCAATCATCTGCTGATTTTGATATGCTGCCAATTGAAGGCACAGCCTTTACAGTTGCGGTAACAGCAGTTCTTGATGCTGTGGTACAGCCATTCTGTGTTGCATCAACATAATATGTTGTTGTAGCACTAACATTTGGTGTATATGATGTACCAGTAGCAATGGCACCACCACCTGATTGGGCAGAATACCAATTTACAGTACCTGCACTTGCAGTAGCTTGTAATTCTACAGTACCTGCACCGCAACGTGAGCCATCAGTGTGTGTTGCGATAGACGGGATTTGGGTGACGGTGACAGTAACTGCTGTTGCGTCATTGTAACAACTTGCGGTTTTTGACACCCTAACCTTATATGTTGCGGAAGCGTTAAGATTTCCTGTTGCGTATGAGTTAGATGTAGCGCCTGTTATAACGGCATCATCCTTATACCATTGAAGTGTTGTACCTGTTGCAGTATAACCTTTAAGTGTAAGTGTTGTGCCTGAACCTGCACATATATTAAGAGTTCCATCTATAGTACCAGCTTCTGGAGTGTCGCAATCTGTTAATACAGAGACTGTTGCTGATTTGCTGACCTCAGGTCCGCAACCACCGGTAATTGTATATTTGATGGTAGCCTCACCTACCGCAACACCTGTAACAACACCTTCAGTTGATACAGTGGCAACGCTTGTGTTGCTTGATGACCAATTGCCTGACGCACCCTCTGAAATTACCTTGCCATTTGCAGTAGCGGTAGTGGTTAGACCCTTCTTGATAGAAGAAGGATCTAAGGTTACTGAAGTAAGGCTGTTAAGTGCCTTGACAGTAACAGCCTGAGTGCCTTGAGAACTTGTAGTTCCGCAACCATTGGTTACTGTAAGAGTTACATTACCTGTGGAATTTGCATTGGCAGAAAATTTGTTTCCGTTCTTGCTGACATTTGTCCAATCAGCAGGGTTAGACCAATTGTATGTGCAAGTTCCAACCGCACCAGTAGAAACGCTCGCTGTAAGACTTACTGTAGTACCCTTACAAACCGCAGCGGAGTACCCGCTAAATGTAGGAGTAGCCACGCTTGGGCAAGTAATAGTAAATGTACCCAAATCCAAATCCGTGTATGCACAATAGTTGCCCGATGCAGCACCTGTAATATATACGTGATATGTACCTGCATTAGTAGGTTTGGTTGTGGTTGCACTACTTGCACTTGTTCCATATTTTGTAGTTGTTGGAGAGCTGTAACCAGTTTTTGGACTAACTGTAGGTCCTTGAGCACTGCCACTATATGTAAAACTTGTTGATGAAAGTGTGTAACCTGCAGAAGTTGGGTTGGCACAAGAAATTGTAAATGTACCCAAATCCAAATTCTCGTATGCACAATAGTTACCCGATGCAGCACCTGTAATATATACGTGATATGTACCTACATCGGTAGGTTTGGTTGTGGATGCACCACTTGCACTTGTTCCATATTTTGTAGTTGTTGGAGAGCCATAACCGCTATTTGGACTAACTGTTGGTCCTTGTCCCCTGCCTCTATATGTGAAACTTGTTGATGAAAGTGTGTAACCCGCAGAAGTTGGGTTTGCACAAGAAATTGTAAAT
>JAZUKL010000088.1:0-5843 GCA_045643245.1 Candidatus Enterocola sp. | reverse complement strand
CTCCTACCGATACCGCCTTTGCCAAAACCTCATCTTCCTTAAGCGTTGTGGGCTTAATATCAACCTGCACCCCATTGCTCAGCACCAAATGATAAACACCGTCAGCGTGGACAGAACTCTTGACAGTGCCTGGCAACACATCTCCAACAAGAGGCTCGTCCTTTACATTGTCAATATACGGAGCAATATCAGCGGTACTAATGCTGTCAAACAATGCCAGCACCTCCTCATTTGACGGAAACTCCACCTTGTCAACCTCTGTACCGTACATCCAAAGCACAACATTGCCTGAATCAAGAGGATGTTTTGCAACACTGTTTACATCATCAAGTTGCAGAAATGCGGAAATCTGCTTATAAAGCATAAATTCAGCCTCCAAACCGGGGAACGGTTCACCTTGAGTGAAATTTGCTATATACTCCTTTGCAAATGTTCCGTTAGGCAACTTTTCACGCTCATTATAAAGTTTCTCTATGCTCTTTAGAACATCAATTTTTGCACGTTCAAACTCCCCTTGCGTAAAACCGTACCTTGCAATACGCTCATTCTCTTCAAGAAGCCTTACTAAAGCCGCTCTTTGATTTTGGTCAGAACACCCGGCATAATATTCAAAAGAACGTTTTGTTGCCGACAACAAAAATTCACAATCTTCAGCCGACGCAAAAATAAACGGAGACTCAGGAGTCTGCATAATTTCATCAAACCTTACATCTATCATTCTTTCAATAAGGTTATTAATAAAACTCTTAACTAAATAGAGTGCAGTGTTTCTGTATTCAGCAGGCATTGGGTCATGCTTGAATGAAAGCATAATGCCGGCGTATGTATTCTCCTTATCCCTTGTAGTTACAATAATAGGCTCCTTATTGTCTGAAACCTGATACCAGATACGCTCACTTGGATTCTCAGGCACTTTGGCATCAGCAAAAGTCTCAACAAGTTTTTTATAAGTGTAATCCACATCAATATCACCAACCACAACAATTGCCTGCAAGTCAGGACGATACCATTCCTTGTAATATGCCCTCAACACCTCCGGCTTAAAGTTACGAACCACGTCCATACTGCCAATAGGCATGCAATCCTCATATTTTGTACCCTTATATATGACAGGCATAATCTGTTCATACATACGCATCATGTGGTTGTCTCTTGTACGCCACTCCTCCTCAATAACGCCACGCTCCTTGTCTATTTCATCATTCTCAAGCAAAATTCCGTCTGACCAATCCCTCAAAATAAGAAGGCATGAATCCACTACTGATGGCCTTGACACAGGCACTTTAGTGAAATGGTATACCGTTTCATCAACCGATGTGTAGGCGTTTAGGTTTGCCCCAAACTTTACCCCAATGGTTTCCAAATAGTTGATTAACTGTTTGTCAGGGAAATGTTTTGTACCGTTGAACGCCATGTGTTCAAGGAAATGTGCAAGTCCTCTCTGTTCAGGTTTTTCAAGTATTGAACCTACATTCTGAACTATATAGAAATCAGCACTGCCAGGCACATAGCCGTTTTTCCTTATATAATAAGTAAGACCGTTATTCAGTTTACCAAACTTTACTGCCGAATCATACGGCAACTGTTGTTCCTGCCCAAAAACAGGCAACACTATGAGCAACAATGTTGCAAAGAATAATATTTTTCTCATTTCTCCTTTCTCCTTTCTCCTTTATACTGATATATAAAGTACACCCCTGCAACAAAGAATATTGCCGCAAGCAAAAAGTTTTCAGCGGACTGCTCTACCGTACAAACAAAAATAGACGCACCTAAGCCCACTATGCTCAGAATGCCACATGCAAGTGATAGTTTTTTATTCATGGTTTTCAGTATTGAGTCCAATATGACGGAGCCTTTGCCCAAGCCCATCTGTTGGATGAAAAAATGTTTATTGATGCATTATCTTTTATGTAATCCTTGTACATTGTACCTGGAACCACTATTTCCGCTTGTCCGTCAGAATCAATATCAGCCACAACAGGATATTCACTCTTAGTTGCACTGCTTACATTCATATTTGCAACCGTTACAGGTTTTCTTGTGCTTCCGTCAATTATACGCAACGATGATTCATCCCTATACACAATCTCCATCTTGCCGTCAGCATTAAAATCAAACAGTGTTATGCCTGTCTGGGCACTGCGATCAGAGTGTCCCATAACCCAAAACTCTTTAAGGCGTGCATTGGCAGCATCATACTTGTAGGCAACTAACTTTGAAGAGGATATAAGTCCAACTATTTCAGGAATGGAATCCCCGTCAATACAGCCAATGGCAGGATAACCTGTCATAACGTAGGCGTCACGGAAAATCTCTTGATTTGATTTGACACTATACACTGAAAGTTTGCCCATAGAAGAGCGTACAAGTATCTCTAAAGAGCCGTCACCGTCAAGGTCTGCAACCTGTGCCGTACCTTCATGCTTTGCTCCTATGGTCTTTACTAAATGCACCCCACTCCTTGACACTGCAAAAATCTGATTTCCGCATACAAGTTCAAGACCTGCATATTCAGGCAAGACATCTGCAGCACAACCCATCATAAACATGGCTCCGTCATGCTGATACAGTTGCCCCACATTATTCTCTCCTCCACTGCCTATCTTAGCAAGTGATTCACCGTCAAACACCTCATTGCCAACAAAGACTTCAAATTTTCCGTCCAAGTCAAAATCTGCAACTCTTGGATTGCCGTAAAAATTGTGTTCAAGTGCAACTTCCCCTTTTTTCACAATTTCTCCGTCATATCTGTATGATAGCAGTAGTTTTTTTTCAGCAGTGCCTGCCACTACATATATATACCCGTTCTTTGACAGGGCGATGGGACCGCACGCATACCCAAAAGATACGCCGGGCGTTCCGTAGTCCGCCCCAAAATGCTCAATGCTATGCTTTCTGTAGTTTGCACCGTCAATAACCACAAATGAGGCACCATGGTCCCTGTAATCAGAAACTACGGTTATTAGTTCAGGTTTGCCGTCAGCATTCAAGTCTCCTACAAGCACAGGAGAGAAACCTGCATACGGACCAAAATTATTTATTATCTTCTTTACTTTAATATCAATGGGGCTTCCTACCCTTAATTGAGAGTAATCGTATGTTTCCGCATTACACATTAGTGCTAATTCAGAAAGCAAGAAGAAAACGGCAAATATATTTCTCATTCAAGGTGTGAAGATACAAATAAATATGAAAATTACAAAATAAAAAAACCGCCCCAAATATTTGGAGCGGTTTTCGTTAACTTATATAATAAGGATTAATACAAGCCTTCATATATTGTTTCACCAGCAATAATGTAACGTGTACTACCAATTATCACCTTCTGAGACATTACAGCGTCAGCAGTAGTCCCTTCAGCAGCAGTTGATGGGCAATCAACTACTTGAGCAGCAAACTTACCATCACCAAGGTCTTCACCTATTGCATAGCAAGTAGACTCTGTTACACTAGTAATATCTTCAGTTTGCATACCATTACCATTGTTCCATATGATACTAACATTAGCTACGCCCTCTTCAAAAGCGTATGAATACCATTCGCCGTCAAGTTCTACTGGGTTACCTGGCCAATCAGTTGAAGCATCACCCCATGTATGCAGGTTAACTACATCACCCCAACCTTCTGGAAGTGAAGAGGCCTGAAGTTTTACAGTAATAGGAGCAAGTTCACCAATTATAATAGAAGCACTTGCTTCAGCAAAATTGCCATCTAAATCTTGAGCAGTTACAACTACTGTGTAAACACCATCTGTATAACCATCTGTTGCAGGAGTCCATGTGTTGTCCTCATCAACGGTCAACTGTGCTGCTTCAATTGTATATGTGTAAGTAACATCCTCTCCCATAAACCTTGCCTGAGCATCAAATGTTACAGTCTCATTAGGATTAGCAATCTGGTTAGGCTCAATAGAGAATATTACAGATGGAGCAAACGGATTCTCATCCCACTCTTCAACATAGTCATCTGTTGACAATTCATAAGGCATTTGAATATTGTCACCCTTCATATAAATTTTTTTACCACCATCGTAGCTAATCAAATATTTATAGAAACATCCTGCAGGAACATCACACTTTGCAGAAAATATTTCAAAGTCCTCATCATAGTAAAGTTCTCCCAATGAACCCCATGACTGACCTTCACCTTGACCTTCTACATAAACTACAATGTCACTAGGATCTACACTTTCAGGTATTTCAAATGAAACTTTGAAAGCAGCCTCACCAGCAGGATTAGGCATAACACAGAAATCAGCAGCCCAAGCAGTAACGTCAACGTATGCCACCTGATTTGCACAACCCTCTGAAAGGACAAGTTTATTATTAGTACCATAGTCGTCAGCAAGTGTAATCCACTCAGGAGCACCCTCTGGAAGAGAGTATGTACCCTGATAATCCCAAACACTCTTACCAGCAAGATTTTGTGGGCAAATCTTACCTTGTGTTGAGCCACCTTCTGTTAGAGGGAGTACCAATTTGTACCAGCCATCCTCAACAAGTTCAGCAACAGGAAGATCCTCTGCATCTGGATTGTAACCTTGAACATCTCCAATGAAATTCATTGTGGTATAATCACAATCAACTTCAGGCACTGAGAAAACAACAGTAGCCTTTCCCTCTGTAGGTGTTACAGTGGGAGCCGCAAATGCCGCAAATGCGAATGAAGCGGCAATTACAGATAGTAAAATCTTTTTCATAAATAGATAAATTTAAGTGAATAAATAGTTTTAACAATACAAAGGTAGGAATAATTTTTTAATTATACAACAAAACAACCCTATTTTTGAAAAAAAACAGTTTTTTTTAACATATCTCATCTGGAAATTGTTCTGACGTGTACACCTAATATATTATACACTTCCATTCCACATCTAATCATCCATTCCCCGTTTTCTCTGAATCTGACACACTTAGGCCTTTTTTGAAACTTGACATCATTTGCTTTTACAGGTTGCAACAATGTGGCGGTTATGGTATTGTCATTAGGATTGAATACAAGTTTTACAACATCACCCTTATTTATATCATCCCCTAAAAATTCTTCTTCTGAAATCCAAATGTTCTCAAAATCATTTGCAGTCTCACTTACATTGACACCCGTACCGCCAAACACAACTTCATTCAGTACAAATACATCATCTTCTTTTGTCATTTGTTTCCAAGTCCAATTATCATCTTCTGCATCCCAATTGTTTTTTATGGAATACTTGGTGTCAGTTGAGAATTTTGCCACATAATTGACTCCATTGTTACTGTCGTACACATAACCTCCAATTGCGGTTTCACTTGAACTCTCTTTACTGAACCAAACCGCAAGTGCGTGTTCACCACCCTTTACATAACTTAAATCAACCTCAACTGAGCCTGAACCGTCATATGTTCCAAAACGGTTTACACCATTATCTGCACCATACCATTTAAGTTCAATGATTTGCTCATAGTATTCATCAATCTGATAATGCATTATTACAGGCAGGTTTTTAGGGTCACTCTCTCCTAATGATGTTATCTGACCGTTTAGAGTAAGGGATGTCAACTTTCCCAAATCCAAACCGTTAAATACGGCAACTCCTGTTCCTGAGCCTGCATACCACTCTCCGTTAGGAACAATAAAAGAGTTTTTCAAAGCGGTTGCCTCTTGTGCAAAAATATTTTGCGATGCCACTACTGCAACTAATAATAGAAAGGTGTAAAAAAGTTTTTTCATATAGTCCTGATTTTATATTTCCAAATAATTGACAAATTTAGTTATTTTTTTGTATTTTTGCAAACTTTTTATAAAAATTAAATTAAATATGGCACAGAAAACAAGCACAATTTGTGTGCAAGGCGGTTGGC
>JAZUKL010000087.1:0-12594 GCA_045643245.1 Candidatus Enterocola sp. | reverse complement strand
CGTCAGGTTGAGATAAAGACCAGAGGTTTGTCCCAAAACATTTTTGCGGGACAGTATCATACTGCCTTTAAGGGGCGTGGTATGGCATTCTCTGAAGTGCGTGAGTATCAGCCTGGAGATGATGTGCGTAGCATTGACTGGAACGTTACCGCCCGATTCAACCGCCCTTACATAAAGGTGTTTGAGGAGGAGCGTGAACTGACCGTTATGCTGCTCATTGATGTATCTGCCAGCGGTGTCTTTGGAACTGAGGTGAATACAAAGCGTCAAGTCATAACTGAAATTGCCGCAACGCTTGCATTTTCCGCTATACAGAATAATGATAAGATAGGTGTTATATTCTTCTCTGACAAGGTGGAGAAGTTTATTGCTCCGCAAAAGGGAAAGAAACACATTCTTTATATAATAAGGGAGTTGCTTGAGTTTAAGCCTGAAAGCAAGAAGACAGATATTTCATGTGTGTTGCAGTACTTTACAAATGCAATAAAGAAGCGTTGCACTGCATTCCTTATATCTGATTTCATTGCTCCTGAGTTTGAAAAATCACTTATGATTGCCGCAAAAAAGCATGATTTGGTTGCACTTCAAGTGTATGATATTAAAGATACAGATATACCTGATGTAGGTCTGTTAAAGGTTGAGGATGCAGAAAACGGTAATGTAATGTATGTTGACACCTCAAATCAAAAGGTAAGGGAACTCTATAAACAGAGATGGGACAAACAGCAGGAATCTGTTTCAAAATCGTTTTCAAAAACAGGTGTCGATATGGTAAGTGTTTCCACGTCAGATGATTATGTTAAGGCGTTGATTTCATTGTTCAGAATGAGAGGATGAAATAAAGGAGAAATTTTGGAGTAGCGAGAGCATAGAAAACGAGTTTTCTATGCCGAGTCACGACAAAATTCACAACGAAGTTGTAAAGGAGAAAGGATAAAGGAGAAAGGAGAAAGTAGATATATCGATTAACCGATTAACCAGTTAACCGATTAACCAGTAAAATATGAGTAAGAAGCTAATAATATTATTAACCTCACTTTCCGCACTACTATTAGCGTTGGGTGCTAATGCTGACATTAGCGTATATGGCAGGCTTGAACCGTCAAAAATTGTGATGGGTGACCAAGCCTCTCTTATATATGAACTTACACAGAATAAGGGCGATAAGGTAAGTTGCCCTATGTTTGCCGATACAATTACAGCGGGAGTTGAACTTGTTGAGGCTGTCAAGCCCGATACAATTGACCTTGGAGACGGCAGAATCCAGGTTAATGTGAATTATCTTGTTACCGCTTTTGATAGCGGATTCTATTTTATACCGGCACTTGAGTTTGCATCGGGGAGTGAAACAGTAAAATCAAAACCGTTAGGACTGCCTGTTGACCCTGTACAGGTGGAGGCAGAAGCTGAAATAAAGCCTATTAAGGAGATAATGAACGCCCCGTTCTCATGGTCTGAGTTATTCTATTGGATAGGAATTGTGCTGTTGATTTTGGTGATTATTGCAGCGGTGGTTTATGTGCTTATGAAGTATGTGTTCAAGAAGAAGATAGAGATAATCCCACAAAAGGAGGAGCCTAAGATACCTCCATATACCATTGCCATTCAAAAACTTGAAAGCATTAGAGAGGCAAAGGGCTGGCAGAAGGACATTAAGATGTTCTACACCCAAATTACTGATGTGCTACGTGAATACATCGATGCCCAATTTGGTATAAACGCAATGGAACTTACTACAGACCAAATACTTGAACTTGTAAAAAAGGACAAGAATTTTGAAGAGGTAAGAACTCTGCTTAAGGATATGCTTGAACTTTCAGACCTTGTTAAGTTTGCAAAGTTTGTACCGCTTGAGGATGAAAACAATTTGTCTATGATTAATGCCTTTGCATTTGTTGAAAAGACTAAGCCTCAACCTGTACCAGAAAATGAGACAAGTGCAGAAGAAGGAAAGGAGGCTGAAAAATGACATTTGCTAGTCCGCTTTGGTTTCTGATGCTTGTGCTGCTCATACCTGCTATTGGCTGGTATGTGTGGAAAGGAAAATCATTTAAGGCAAGTCTTACAATATCATCAGTTGCAGGATTTGCAAAAGCACCAAAGCAAGTGGCAGTATATCTGAGGCATCTGCCTTTTATCTTGTCAGTTATTGCATACACGGCAATAGTGTTTGCCCTTGCACGTCCGCAGGTAAGTGACCGATGGAGCAACAAGACAACAGAAGGCATTGATATAATAATGTCTCTTGACATATCTTCAAGTATGCTTGCTGAGGATTTGAAACCTAACAGATTGGAGGCGGCTAAAAAAATTGCCACGCACTTTATTAATGAACGTGATAATGATAACATAGGTGTGGTTTTGTTTGCAGGAGAGAGTTTTACGCAATGTCCGCTTACAATTAACCATGCTCAACTTATAAATTTGCTGAGTGGTGCAAAGAGTGGCATGATTGAGGACGGTACGGCAATAGGTTCCGGTCTTGCAACATCAATCAACCGTTTGAAGGACAGCCAGGCAAAGTCAAAGGTCATTATTCTGCTTACTGACGGTTCAAATAACCGTGGTGAGATAGCCCCTGTTACGGCAGGAGAGATAGCAAAGGCATTCGGTATCAGAATTTATACTATAGGTGTAGGTAAGAGGGGAATGGCTCCATATCCTGTGCAGACTCCGTATGGAGTTCAGTATCAGGATATTGAAGTTGATATTGATGAACCTACACTACAGCAGATTGCCGATGTTACGGGTGGCAAGTATTTTCGTGCCACAGACAATAAGTCACTTGAACAGATTTACAGTGATATTGACACCCTTGAAAAAACCATTATCAATGTAAATGAGTTCAGTCAGAAAGAGGAGATGTTTCATTGGTTTGCACTTCTTGCCGTGCTTTGCATTGCAGCGGAAGTGATATTAAAGAATACGGTATTACGGTCAATACCTTAAATAAAGATGTTCAGATTTGCACACATAGAGTTTTTGTATTTGTTATTCCTAATCCCTGTGTTATTAGGAATATTCTACTACGTACTTATACTGAAAAGCAGAAGATTGAAAAAATTTGGCGATAAGGAACTGCTTAAAGGACTTATGCCAGAGGTCTCTCATTCACGCCCAAGAATCAAGTTCTATTTGTCACTTGTGGCATTGGCACTTATGATTTTTGTGGCTGCAGGTCCGCAATACGGCACTAAAAAAGAGAAGGTTAAGCATCAAGGCATAGAACTTATGGTTTGTATTGATGTTTCAAACTCAATGCTCTCTGACGATGTAAAACCTGACCGTATGTCAAGGGCAAAGCAAGTGTTGATCCGTTTGATTGATAAATTGAGCAATGATAAGGTTGGACTTATTGTTTTTGCCGGCGATGCGTATGTGCAGATGCCTATGACCACCGATGTGGGCAGTGCCAAGATGTTCCTTAATTCAATTAATCCAGGAATGGTATCGTTGCAGGGAACAGACATAGCATCAGCAATAAGAATGAGCATGGGCATGTTCTCAGAAAAAGAGAATGTAAGCCGTTCAATAGTGATAATAACAGACGGTGAGGACCATGAGGCTGCTGCCGTAAGTGCCGCAAAAATGGCATTGGAGGCTGGAGTTACCGTTAATGTAATGGGCTTAGGCACCCCTCAAGGCGGTCCTATTCCTATTAAAGGTACAAACAGTTTCAGAAAAGACCGTGAAGGCAATGTAATTATCACCAAACTTAATGAGCAGATGTGTGCAGACATTGCAACGGCTGGCGGAGGTGCGTACGTTAGGGCAGATAATGCCAACGGAGCGGTTCGTGCATTGGGTAAGGAACTTGACAAACTCTCAAAGAGTGAAATGGAGACAGAGGTCTTTTCAAACTTTAATGAGCAGTATGTGGCATTTGCGTTTATTGCATTGATTCTTGTGCTGGTTGAAATGTGTATGATGGATAAGCGTAATCCGCTGTTAAAAGGTGTAAAATTATTCTGATTATGAGGAAGTTATTATATATTGCGTTTGTTTTGGCTTTTCTGCCCGCATTTGTTATGGCTGAAAATGCAAATCCTGACATCCGTAAGGGTAACAAACTCTATAAAAAGGAGAATTTTGTTGATAGTGAGACCCAATACAGAAAGGCTCTCCAAAAAGACAACAAAAGTGTAGAGAGTTCTTACAATTTGGGAAATGCTCTTTACAGTCAAGGTAAATATAAAGAGTCCGCCGATGCGTTCAAAAATGCGGCATCGCTGACTCAGGATAAGGGGAAACTTGCTTCAATATATCACAATATGGGTAATGCCTACTATAAGGCTGAAGATTATGCCCAAAGCATCAATGCCTACAAAAAGTCATTGAAGGTGAACCCTAAGGATGATGACACAAGGTATAATCTTGCTCTTGCACAACAGAAAATGCAGGAACAGCAGCAACAGCAACAGAATCAAGACCAAAATCAGCAGCAACAACAGCAAGAACAACAGCAGCAAGAGCAACAACAGGAGCAACAGAAAGAACAGCAACAACAACAGCAGCAACAACAAGACCAAAATGAAATGGACAAGGAGACTGCTGAACAAATATTGAACGCATTTAAGGAGCAGGAGGAGGATACTCAAGAGAAAATGCAAATGCAACCTGCCCAGCGTAGTTTAGAGAAGGATTGGTAATCAAGGGACAAGGAAAAAGGAGAAATGAGAAATGAGAAATGAGATTAAATACATATTGCTAATTTTATCTGCCATACCTACTTGGTTGTTGGGGGCGAATGTTGAATTTACGGCTAATGCACCACAAGCGGTGGTGGTTGGTAATCGTTTTAGTCTTACATATACAGTAAATCAAGAATGCAAGGATTTTAGAGCACCTGAAATGACTGATTTTAATGTTCTGATGGGACCTTCAACATCACACAGTTCAAGTGTCCAAATCATTAATGGCAGTATGACCAAGTCAATGTCCATTACCTATACATACGTGTTGGTTTCAGACAATCCGGGCACATATACATTACCTGGAGCCACAATAGTTGTTAATGGAGAAAAATACACTTCCAATTCACTGACAATTAAGGTGTTGCCTGCTGATAAGGCATCGGAGGCACAACAGCAGGGACAGGCATCGCAAGGTGGAGCAACTTTGAATAATGCAGATTCAAAAACTTCAAAGGCTGGCGACAACAATCTGTTCATTCGTCAAATTATCTCAAAGACAAATGTTTATGAGCAGGAGGCGTTCCTTGTTACATATAAACTTTACACAAGGTATAATAGGTATAATATTAGGGATATTGCAAATGTAAAATTTCCTGAATACAAAGGGTTTTATGTGCAGGATATTGAGTTGGATGAGAACCGCCAATTTGTGCCTGAGCACTATAACGGAATGAATTACAATGCCATAATTCTGAAACAGGCATTGCTTTATCCGCAACATTCAGGAACTGCTGAAATAGATAAAGGCTCGCTTGACGTGGTTATTGTTGAGAGGGTGCAAGGTCGCTCGCAAAGCATATTTGACGGTTTCTTTGATTCATATCAGGATGTAAGGAAATCTCTTACAATACCATCTGCAAAAATTGAGGTTAAACCGCTTCCAAGTGGGGCACCAAAAAGTTTCAACGGAGCAGTGGGGCAGTTTGATGTAAAGAGTTCCATAAGCACTCAAAATGTTAAGGCAAACGATGCCGTTACTGTAAAACTTAGTATTTCAGGTAACGGAAACTTGAAACTTCTGAAATCGCCTGAAGTTGAGTTCCCTGCAGATTTTGACGTATATGACCCAAAGGTTGAGAATAATGTCAAGGTTACCGCAGGCGGGGCATCGGGTAGTAAGAGTATAGAGTATCTTGCCATTCCAAGATTTGGCGGCGATTTTGAAATAAAGGGAATTGAGTTCTCTTGGTTTGACCCAAAGACGGGTAAATATAAGACCGCTAACACTCCAAATTATAGTGTTAAAGTTGAGGGCGTGGCTGACAATACTCAGGTGGTGGCTTCAAGTGGTGTGTCAAATAAGGAGAGTGTAAGGAATCTTGGAAGTGACATAAGGCATATACATTCAGATAACGCACTGAAAATGAAAGGTGAAGGTTTCTACGGAACAGCAGGCTTTGTCGCAGGTTATCTGATTCCTTTGATAGTTTTTGTGTTGCTGTTGATTATTTTGCAAAAACAGGCTCGTGAGAATGCAAATATCGCCCTTAAGAGAACTAAAAGGGCAAGCAAGGTGGCTGTAAAAAGGTTGAAGAGTGCCAATGCCTTTATGAAGAAGAATGACAAGAGCCATTTCTATGAAGAGACTATGAAGGCTCTGTGGGGCTATTTGAGTGACAAACTCTCAATACCGCAAGCAGACCTTACAAAAGATAATGTTAAGGATAATCTCTCTGCAAAAGGTGTTAAGGATGAGGTGATTACTGAGTTTCTTAATACTTTGCAGGATTGTGAGTTCGCCCGTTTCTCATCTGCCAATGATGAAAATCTGTCAATGCAGGCAATTTACGGCAGAGCAACAAAACTTATTGAGGCACTTGAAAATGTTTAATTAGTGGACAGTGGACTTAGTGAGTGGACAGTGGAGAGTGGACAGTGGACAATGACTCTATCCCGTCATCTCGAGGGAAGCGAGAAATCTTTCACTGTCAATTGTCAACTGTCAATTGACAACTGTCAACTGTCAACTTAATAATAATGTATATGAAAAACTTAATAATATTATTACTAACATTATCTGCTCCGCTTACACTGTTTGGTGCAAGTATGGAGAAGGCGGCCGAGTTATACGCACAAGGTGAGTATGAACTTGCAATAAATGAGTATGAGGATATTTTGGCATCGGGTAGTGAGAGTGCAACGCTATATTATAATTTGGGAAATTCATATTTCAGGGCAGGTCAGAACACAAAGGCTATAATAAATTATGAAAGAGCCTTGAAACTTGACCCTACCGATGCGGACACTCGTCATAATCTTGAATTTGCAAAGGAGAGGACTGTTGATAAGATTGACGCTCCTGAGGTTATGTTCCTGGACCGTTGGTGGGCTGACATACGCAATATTGCATCAGATGACACTTGGGCGTATGCTTCCATTGGTTTGTTTGCTTTATTTATTGCCGCCCTGCTCGGCTATATTTTCTCTCGCAGAGTTGCACTAAGAAAAACTGCGTTTGCAGTATCGGTGGTATCGTTTGTATTTGCTCTTATTACATATATTTTGGCATATCAGCAAAACAAAATACAGGAGGACAACTCATACGCAATAGTTTTTGCCCCAACCGTTACCATTAAAAGCACTCCCGATACCAGCGGAACAGACCTTTTCATTCTCCATGAAGGAACTAAGGTAAGAATCAATGAATATGTTGGTTCATGGGTTGAAATTTCAACTGAAGACGGAAATAAAGGGTGGATAGACGTTAATTCAATTGAGATTATATAGTATGAATGCGTGGTTAGATATTTTATTTTCAATTTTTGATGTGCTGGAGCAGATAGACCAATCAATTCTGCTTTCAGTTAATTCAGTGCATAGTCCATTCTTTGACAAATTTATGTTTTGGGTGTCAGATAAATGGATTTGGATTCCTATGTACATTGCAATGGTGTATGCAATAATAAAAGATAAGCAAAGGGAAACTCTGTTTATTGCAATTGGCATTGCTCTTACTGTTTTGCTCTGTGACCAGTTTACTTCAGGCTTATGCAAGCCACTGTTTCATAGATTCAGACCTTGTCAGGACCCTGCAATAGGTTCAATGGTACATATTGTATGTGGTTTCAAGTGTGATTTATATGGTTTTATGTCATCGCATGCCGCTAATACTGTGGGACTTGCAATGTTTACAACACTACTATTCAAGAATAGGATTTTTAATTGTGTAATTTGGTTGTGGGCATTGCTTAATTGCTATTCAAGAATGTATCTTGGAGTGCATTATTTGGGCGATATTATATGCGGTGCATTGTTTGGAATGCTGTTTGCGTGGCTGTGTTTCCTATTATATTCAAAAGTGCTACTTGCATATATGCCACATTTCAGATACAGTAGGCATAAAAACAATAGTCGTGCTAATGTAGATTTTCCTACATCTGACCTTGTTCCGTTCTTTTGGACTTTTTTTGTTACGCTGTTTGTAATATCCATATTTTCAGCAAGTAACATGTTTTCTTGTTAAATTTTTGTAAAATATTTTTCTATTTTCTTGCAGGAATGGAAATTTATTACTAACTTTATACCACAAGACAATTACTAACAAATCATTATTACAATTATGATTAAGCAAATAACATTCAATCAGTTGAGAGCAATTAAAGATGCTTTGCCAGATGGCAGTATGCAGAAAATTGCAAGTGAACTTGGCATTTCTGCCGATACAGTTAGAAACTATTTTGGTGCTCAAAAGTATGATAGTGGCGATGCTTGCGGCATACACCTTGAGGCAGGTCCTGACGGAGGTATGGTAGTGTTTGATGATACCAAAATTTTGGATGTGGCACTTGAAATATTGTGCTTTGAAGGGCTTTTGAAACTATAATTAAGTTTGTTTGAAATTAAAAGCGGGAACCTCTGTAGTGGAAGTTCCCGTTTTTTGTTATTGTCCCATCCATTTGCGGAATCGGCGCATAGCCTCCTCTGTGTTCTCTCGGCTATTGAACCCCGTAAAACGGAAAAATCCTTCACCTTTGTGTCCGAACCCGTCGCCTGGTATGCAAACCACCGCAGCATCATAGAGAAGTTGCTCAAAGAAACGCCATGAGTTCATCTTGTACGGTGTTTTAATCCAAACATTAGGAGAATTTATGCCTCCGTAAACATCAAGCCCAAGTGAACTTAGTTCTTCTCTTATTATTTTTGAATTTTCAAGATAGTAGTCTATAATTTCTTTATATTGAATTTGCCCCTCTTTTGAGTAGATGGCTTCTGCACCACGCTGCACAATATATGAAGTTCCGTTGTAATAGGTAGTTATACGTCTGTTCCATAATTGATTTACTCTTAGACACTCACCATACATTGTGTAGCCTATAATATCTTTAGGTACAACACTGTATGAGCATCTAAGTCCAGTAAAACCTGCTGTCTTTGAAAAACTGCGAATCTCTATGGCACATTTCTTTGCACCCTTAATTTCATAAATTGAGTGGGGTATATTATCCTCTCTGATATAGGCTGCATAGGCACCATCATATATTATAATGGCTTTGTTTTCAAGTGCATAGTCAACCCAAGTTTTTAGTTGTTCTTTAGTAAGGGCAATACCTGTAGGGTTGTTTGGGTAACACAGATATATTATATCAACTTTCTCTTTTGGAAGTTGAGGAACCCATCCGTTTGCCTCAGTACAAGGAATATAAACAATGTTACTCCAAATGGCGTCTTCAGTAATGTAACCGGAGCGTCCACCCATAATGGCTGCATTCTCATACACAGGATATACAGGGTCTGTTATGGCTATTATGTTATCCCTGCCGAATATATGCCCTATGTTACCCACATCGCTCTTTGAGCCGTCGCCTATAAATACCTCATCGGGGTCAAGAGATACACCTCTTGATGCGTAGTCATATTTTATGATCTTGTCAATCAAAAACTTGTAGCCAACCTCAGGGCCATAGCCACGGAAAGTCTTAACATCAGAGAGTTCCTGAACGGCATCCTGCATAGCCTTAATTACGGCATCGGGTAGAGGACGTGAAACATCACCTTGCCCCAAGCGTATAATGTTTGCATTAGGGTGAATGACTTTGTGAGCATTAATCTTCTGTTCAATTTCATTGAACACATAATACTCAGGCAGTTTCAAATAATTCTCATTTACAAGTGCCATAATTTGCAAAAATACTTATTTTTTAATAAATTTGCAAAAATTTACTTTTAATTAGACTTTATGAAAGCGTATGTATTTCCGGGTCAAGGTGCCCAATTTCCTGGTATGGGTAAAGAGTTGTACAACTCATCATCAGTGGCTAAGTCTCTGTTTGACAAGGCTAATGATATATTAGGTTTCTCCATTACAGATATAATGTTTGACGGTACTGATGAGGATTTACGTCAGACTAAGGTTACACAACCTGCCGTTTTTCTGCACTCTGTAATATATGCAAAGACTATTGACGGTTTCTGCCCCGATATGACAGCAGGTCACTCACTTGGTGAGTTCTCTGCCCTTGTAGCCGCAGGTGCACTCAGTTTTGAAGATGGTCTTAAACTTGTAAGCAAGCGTGCTATGGCTATGCAGAAGGCTTGTGAAAAGCAACCTTCAACTATGGCAGCCGTTCTTGGTCTTGAGGATTCTGTGGTAGAGGATATATGTAAAAAGGTGAATGGTGTAATAGTTCCTGCCAATTATAACTGCCCTGGTCAGTTGGTTGTATCGGGTAGTGTGGAGGCTATTGATGCCGCCATTCCTATGTTTGAGCAGGCAGGTGCAAAACGTGCCTTGAAACTTGCAGTTGGCGGAGCGTTCCATTCTCCGCTTATGGAGCCTGCAAAAATAGAACTTGCCGCCGCCATAGAGGCTACTCCGTTTAATAAGCCTATTTGTCCTATATATCAGAATGTTACCGCTAAGGCTGAAACAGATGCCGCCACCATAAAGAGCAATCTTGTAAAGCAGCTTACATCGCCTGTGCGTTGGACACAATGCGTTCAGTCAATGATTGCAGACGGTGCCACCTCATTTACAGAAGTTGGTCCCGGTACAGTCCTGAAAGGTCTTGTAAAGAAAATCTCCAAAGCCCAATCCGTAGAAGTTGAACTCTTCAGCGTTGGAGAGGTAAAACCGGAATAAGTTTTCCTTTTTTTTGCTTTCTTGTGAAAGATTTCTGGAACTGTTTGCCTCTAATTGTAAAAATATATAAACTTTCAAATAAACAGTAATTATAGGAGAATCCTGAAATGCCTATGCAAAGAGAGTAGGGAATGATAATTTAATTAAAAATATGAAGAAAAATTTACTCTTGTGGCTCGCGGCAGGCAGTACCCTGCTACTGAGCGGATGTTCTTCCACTCTAACATCAACTTACACATCAAGAGTGGCAACTATTGAGAACAGAGACATTGCGTCCTCTGCCATGTCTGCTGATATGGAAGCAGATTTCTCTAAAATTGTAACTGCCAAATCAGAACCACAGCAAACTAAGGCTGACGCGGTTCTTAATGCACAGTACAAGTGTATTATGGAGAATAAAATTGATGTGATTGTGGACCCTATATATAAGGTGACAGTCGCTGGCAATGGCTCCAGATATGTGGTTGAACTTACTGGTTATGCAGGTTACTACAAAAAAGCGGAGACAACAAATCCTGTTGAATATGTGAAAGACTATTCAGTAGAGGATATTGAGAAATACAAACTGCTCACTGACCCAAGTTTTTATCAATACTATTATAACAAGGATTCAAAGAATCAAGGAGATGTTACTAACTATTATATTAATGGTAGAGGGGGATATAGTGTGCCTACATCATATTATGAAGAGCCACTTCCATCAAAAAAGGAAAAATCCAGTTCTGTGGTTCTTCCAAGCGTAACTCCAAGAGAAATGAGCAATGCTTTTGCCAATAATGACTCATACAAAAAAGCAAAAAGTACTAGAGATACGGGTATTGCACTCACTTGGATTGGTATTGGTGTATGTGTGGGAATAGGTGTTCCTCTGTATGTTTGTGCTCCAACGGACCGTTACGGAAAATCTAATTCAGCATGGAAAGGCTCTGGTGTTGCCCTTATGACAGCAGGTAGTGTATCTGCTTTTTCCGGAATGATTACATGGGGCGTTGGTTCTGCAAGAATGAAAAAAATACGTAAAAATAGTGGCTATGCCCTAAATGTGGGAGCAAATCCAAATGGTGTAGGTCTTGGACTTACATTCTAAACAATATTAAAATTTAAATATAATCAAACACTTAAAAATATGAAAACAAAAATTTTATCATTAGCATTGGTTCCTGTTGTAGCAGTTATTCTGTCATCATGTGGAACAACCAACATTTCTTCTTACACATCACGTGTAACAACAATTTCAGACAAAGCAGAGATTAATCCGTTATCAAAAGTGGTTGACATTCGCGTTGATTTCAATAAACGTATTGTAGAGAAATCACAGCCTTGCACAACCGTAGTTGATGCCAAAACAAATGCTCAGTATCAAGCCATTATCAATAATAAGATTGATATAGTTGTTGACCCTATCTACAAACTGACCTACAACGGAAGTTATTATGTGGCTGAACTTACTGGCTTTGCCGGTTATTATGAGAATGCACGCTCTATTTATGATGAGTTAGGAGAAATGAAAAACTTATCAAAAGAGGATATAGAGAAATACTTGATGCTTTATAATCCATCTGTTCTAAAGTATCTTAAAACATCAGAAGACGGCAGTGTTGTAAATATATACCATAATACAAACGAGAGCAAACCTGCTCCTGCACCTGCAAAAAAGAAATAAATTTCAGTGGTAATAATGTGTAAAGAGGGTGACTTGTCAAAAAAAGTCACCCTCTTTATTTTGTATTTACCCTACTAAATTGTATATTTGCAATAAAATTGCCATGTATTTGTATGCTTACAGACAAGGAAATAGTGGAGCGTTTGATATCGGGAGAT
>JAZUKL010000086.1:0-10424 GCA_045643245.1 Candidatus Enterocola sp. | reverse complement strand
TACGGCACGCATAGCACCACCGGCCTTAACACCGGTACCGGTTGTTGCCGGTTTCAGGAACACCTCAGAACCTCTGAACTTAGCGGTCTGCTCATGAGGGATTGTACCCTTAAGAACAGGAACCTTAATAAGATTGTTCTTTGCTGCGTCAACGCCTTTTTGAATAGCAGTTGTTACCTCGCCAGCCTTACCTAAGCCGTAGCCAATTACTCCATCTTCATTGCCTACAACAACGATAGCGGCAAATGTGAAAGTTCTACCACCCTTTGTTACCTTAGTAACACGATTGATGGCAACCAATCTGTCTTTCAATTCGCCATCGTTAGCTAATCTCTCTGTATTTTTATTATCTGCCATAGCGTTTAGAATTTAAGTCCTGCATTACGAGCGGCTTCCGCCAATTCCTTTACTCTACCGTGGTAAATGAACCCGTTACGGTCAAACACTACGGTTTCTATACCGGCTGCAATAGCCTTCTTGGCAATAAGTTCACCAACTTTGGCTGATTTCTCAGTTTTAGTAAGTTTATCCTTAATTGTCTGAGATGATTCAGATACAAGTGTTGTACCTATTCCACCATTTGCGGTATCGTCAATAATTTGAGCATAAATCTCAGTATTGCTTCTAAATACCGATAAACGTGGTCTTGAAGAGGTGCCTTTGACTTTGCTGCGGACACCTGCTTTAATCTTCAATCTTCTAGCTGTCTTATCTATCATAGCAATATCATTTTATTATTTAGCACCTGCTGACTTACCAGCCTTTCTACGAATCTGTTCGCCAACAAACTTAACACCCTTACCCTTGTAAGGCTCCGGCATACGGAATGAACGAAGTTTGGCACAAACCTGACCCAAAAGTTGTTTGTCACAAGACTCCAACATTACAAGTGGGTTCTGGTTTCTCTCACTCTTGGTTTCAACCTTTATTTCAGGAGCAAGCTTTACAAAGATGTTGTGAGTAAAGCCAAGAGCCAACTCAAGCACCTGACCTTGATTTGATGCACGGAAACCTACACCAACAAGTTCAAGAGTCTGTTTGTAACCCTCAGAAACACCTACAACCATATTATGTATCAAAGCACGATACAAACCGTGTTTTGAACGAGTCTCTTTTTCATCATTAGGACGTGATACATGAACCTGCTCATCCTTAACCTCAACCTTAATTGACGGGTCGATAGTCTGTTTCAGTTCACCTTTAGGTCCCTTAACTATAACCTCATTACCGTTTACAGTAACTGTTACGCCTTTTGGCATATTAATAGGCAAATTACCAATTCTTGACATAATCTTTCCTCCTCCCTATTAATAAACATAACATAAAACTTCACCGCCAACATTCTGTTCACGGGCCTCTTTATCGGTCATAACACCTTTAGAGGTAGAGATAATAGCGATACCCAAACCATTAAGAACACGTGGAAGTTCCTTATGACCTGAGTATTTACGCAAACCTGGGGTTGAAATACGCTCAAGTTTCTTAATTGCGTTAACTTTGTTTGATTGGTCATACTTCAAGGCAATCTTTATTGTTCCTTGAGGACCATCTTCAATGAACTTGTAGTTAAGGATAAAGCCCTGCTCGAACAATATCCTTGTAAGTTCTTTCTTTAGATTTGACGCCGGCACATCAACCACTTTGTGGCCTGCCTTTATTGCATTACGCAAACGCGTCAAGTAATCTGCAATTGGATCTGTCATTTTTTTGAATTTTTAAATTAATCCGGACTACCCGGACAATATTTATTAATTAACTCTCTTTATTGTGGTTTATTACCAACTTGCCTTCTTAACTCCCGGAATAAGACCTTTAGATGCCATTTCACGGAATTGAATACGAGAAATTCCAAAAAGACGGATATATCCTTTTGGACGGCCTGTTATCTTGCAACGGTTGTGAAGACGTACAGGAGATGCGTTCTTTGGAATGCTCTGCAAGGCTTCATAGTTACCTTCAGCCTTATACTGAGCCCTTTTTGCTGCATATTTCTCTACCATTTTGGCTCTCTTAACCTCACGGGCTTTCATTGATTCTTTTGCCATAATCTATTAATTTTTAAATGGTAAACCAAATTCTTTAAGAAGTGCGTATGCCTCCTCATCTGTTTTGGCAGAAGTTACAAAGGTAATATTCATTCCTGAGATTTTCAAGATAGAATCAATATTTATTTCAGGAAAAATGATTTGCTCTGTAATACCAAGTGTATAATTGCCTCTACCATCAAGTTTTGAGTTGATACCTTTGAAGTCACGGATACGAGGAAGAGCAACACGTACAAGTTTCTCAAGGAACTCATACATTCTGTCTCTACGTAGTGTGACACAAACGCCTATAGGCATTTTCTTACGAAGCTTGAAGTTTGAAATATCTTTCTTAGACACTGTTGTAACGGCTTTTTGTCCGGCAATTGCAGTCATTTCAGTCATAGCAACCTCAATGATTTTCTTATCTGCAACAGCGTCACCCAAACCTTGGTTCAACACTATCTTCTCCAATACAGGAATCTGCATTTTGGATTTGTATCCAAACTGTTTCTGCAATGCAGGAGCGATGCGCTCCCTATACTCATTCTTTAAACTTGCTGTATTCATTATTTCAGTTCCTCCCCAGACTTTTTAGCGTAACGAACTAACTTGCCGTCAACAACCTTACGGCCGATACGTGTCGGTTTTCCATCCTTATCAACAACATTAAGGTTAGAGATATGAATGGATGCCTCCTTCTTAATAATGCCACCTTGTGGACTTTTTGCATTGGGTTTGGTATGCTTTGATACCATGTTGGCACCTTCTACAATGGCACGTTTCTTCTCAACGTCCACTGACAGAACTCTGCCGGTCTTACCTTTATCATCACCGGCATTGATATAAACGGTGTCACCCTTTTTAATGTGTAACTTGCTCATTTCTTGTTAAATTTTACAAATTAAAGTACTTCAGGAGCCAAAGAAACTATCTTCATGTTAGTTGCACGCAACTCACGAGCCACAGGACCGAAAATACGGCTGCCTCTCATTTCACCTGCACCTGTCAGTAAAACACAAGCGTTGTCGTCAAAACGGATGTAAGAACCATCGGCTCTTCTGATTTCCTTCTTTGTACGAACGACAACCGCCTTTGAAACGGAACCCTTTTTAGTATCACTTGAAGGGATGACGGATTTAACCGCTACTACAATTATGTCACCTACTGTGGCATATCTTTTACCAGTACCGCCAAGTACACGGATACAGAGAACTTCCTTTGCTCCGCTGTTATCGGCTACTGTCAATCTTGATTCTTGCTGTATCATAATTACTTAGCTTTTTCAACGATTTCAACTACTCTCCATCTCTTGCTCTTGCTGAGAGGACGGGTTTCCATAATTCTTACTGTATCACCGATATGACACTCATTTTTCTCATCGTGAGCATGATACTTTTTGGTCTTGCTTACGAATTTGCCATAGATAGGGTGTTTCTCCTTCCATTCAATGGAAACAGTAACAGTCTTGTCCATCTTATCGCTGGACACAACTCCTTGTCTTTCTTTTCTTAGATTTCTCATACGGCTGATTATTTTTGTTTGTTCAATTCTCTTTGACGCTTTTCTGTCAGAAGACGAGCAACTGTTTTTCTTGCATCGGTAATCTGGCTTGGTTTATCAAGCGGTGAAATAGCGTGATTAAGTTTCATTTTTGACAGATTTGCTTTCTCTGCCACGATTCTCTCGACAAGCTCCTTGTCAGACAATTCCTTTACTTCTGCTTTCTTCATACTACTTCTACGGTTTAAGCGTTTTCATTTTCATAATCGTAAGTGTTGCTTATAACAAACTTAGTTGTTATAGGAAGCTTTTGAGCGCCAAGACGGAGTGCCTCTTTTGCTACATCAAAAGGTACGCCTCCAACCTCAAACAACATTCTACCTGGAGTAACAGGTGCAACAAATCCTTCCGGATTACCTTTACCTTTACCTTGACGGGTATCAGCCGGTTTTCTTGTTATAGCCTTGTCAGGGAATATTCTTACCCAAACCTGACCTTGACGTTGCATATAACGTGTAATGGCAACACGGGCAGCCTCAATCTGACGGCCGGTTATCCATTTTGTCTGCAATGATTTTATTCCAAAAGAACCGAATGCAAGCTGATTGCCACGCTGTGCAATACCCTTTGAAGGGCGGTGCTGCACTTTACGGAACTTAGTTTTCTTAGGTTGTAACATAATTCTTAGAATAAACTGGATTTTACATTATTTTTTCTTTCTCCTGAAGCCGCCCTTGTCACCTCTCTGCTGACCACCCATGCGGCCTGAATTCTTATCAGAAGTGAATTGTGGCGCCAAATCTTTTTTGCCGTAAATCTCACCACGACAAATCCAAACCTTAATGCCTATGATACCAACCTTTGTCAAAGCTTCAGCCTGAGCATAGTCAATATCGGCACGGAATGTGTGAAGTGGTGTACGACCCTCTTTGAACATCTCTGAACGAGCCATTTCAGCACCGTTCAAACGACCGGCAACCTGAACCTTGATACCCTCGGCACCAACACGCATTGTTGACGCTACGGCTGTCTTAACGGCTCTACGATATGCAACCTTACCCTCTACCTGACGTGCTATTGTGTTAGCAACGACAATTGCGTCAAGTTCAGGTTTCTTTATTTCAAAGATGTTGATTTGTACTTCCTTATCTGTAATTTTCTTAAGCTCGTTCTTAAGTCTGTCAACCTCTTCACCGTTCTTACCAATGATAACGCCTGGCTTAGATGTGCAAACTGTTATTGTAACAAGCTTCAATGTACGCTCAATAACGATACGTGAGATGCCTGAGATCTTCTCCTTTACGAAGAAGGCGTCCATATATTTTCTCAGTTTATAGTCTTCAAGAATGGTATCACCATAGCTTTTGCTTCTCTTTTTGTCTCCAATCCAATTAGAGTCCCAACCTTTGATGATTCCAAGACGATTGCTTACTGGATTAACTTTCTGTCCCATACAACTTAATTTTTAGTATCGTTTTTACTGTCAACACAAATAGTAATGTGGTTTGAACGCTTGCGTATTCTGTAACCGCGGCCTTGTGGAGCCGGACGCAATCTTTTTAGTGTTCTACCACCATCTACATAGACTTCACTTACTATCAAGTTTCCGTCCTCTGCCTTTTGGTTTGTCTTCTGCTCCCAGTTGTTGATTGCTGAAAGAAGCAGTTTCTCCATTTTAGAAGAGCACTCCTTTGTAGAGAACTTCAACATTCCAAGGGCTTTCTGCACTTCAACGCCACGTATCATGTCTGCTATAAGACGCATCTTACGTGGGGAAGTAGGCACATTGTTGAGCTTTGCGTAGTAAACAGACTTCTTAGCCTCTTTACTCTTATCTGCTGCTGTTTTCTTTCTATTACCCATATCTCTTAGTTTTTATTATCTATTTCCACTATGGCCTCTGAAAGTACGGGTAGGAGCAAACTCGCCCAACTTGTGACCAACCATATTTTCTGTGATATACACAGGAATGAACTTATTTCCGTTATGAACGGCAATGGTATGACCTACAAAATCCGGAGAGATCATTGAAGCCCTGGACCATGTCTTGATTACGGATTTCTTATTTGTCTCATTCATAGCAAGAACTTTTTGCTCAAGCTTTACGCTAATAAACGGACCTTTTTTTAATGAACGACTCATAATTCTTTACAATTAATTCAGGTTACTTATTTTGATTTTCTCTCTAGAATGTACTTATTAGATGCTTTCTTTGGAGTACGGGTCTTATAACCTTTAGCCAACAAGCCCTTACGAGATCTTGGATGACCACCGGATGCACGTCCTTCACCACCACCCATTGGGTGATCTACCGGGTTCATAACAACACCACGGTTGTGTGGGCGACGACCTAACCAGCGCGAGCGTCCTGCCTTGCCTGACTGCTCAAGTGCGTGGTCTGAGTTGCCAACAACACCAATTGTTGCCTTGCATGTACAAAGAATCATACGCATCTCTCCTGAAGGCAATTTAATGATTGCATATTTGCCTTCACGTGATGCAAGTTGTGCAAATGTACCTGCAGAACGTACCAATGCGGCTCCCTGTCCCGGACGCAACTCAATGTTGTGAATTACGGTACCAAGAGGAATATTCTGCAATGGTAGCGAGTTACCTACTTCAGGTGCCGCTTCAGAACCTGATTGAAGCACCTGTCCAACCTCCAAACCGTTAGGAGCAAGGATATAGCGTTTTTCGCCATCTGCATAGAACAAAAGTGCAATACGAGCAGAACGGTTAGGGTCATACTCAATTGTCTTTACTGTTGCAGGGATTCCATCCTTGTCACGTTTGAAGTCAATTACTCTATACTTTCTCTTGTGTCCGCCACCAATGTAGCGCATTGTCATCTTACCGGTGTTATTACGACCTCCGGTTTGAGATTTACCAATTACAAGAGACTTCTCTGGAACAGTTTCGGTAATTGTGTCGAATGTTCCAATAACTTTGTGTCTCTGCCCCGGTGTAGAGGGGTTTAGTTTACGTACAGCCATCTCTTTTTATTAAATGTTGCTATAAAAATCTATTGTATCACCTTGTTTCAGGGTAACAACCGCTTTCTTGTAGTCAGATGTGCTGCCCACAATTATACCTGCTTTGGTATAGCGGCTCTTAACCTTTCCTTTTACAACTGCTGTAGAGATTCCTACAACTGTAACATTGTACTCTTTCTCAATTGCAGCCTTGATTTGCTCCTTGTCAGCATCCTTTACTACCTTGAATGCATATTTGCTCAACTTCTCTGTTTGGCTTGTAGCCTTTTCAGTTACTATAGGTTTGATAATGATTCCCATTTTTCTCTCCTCCTTATGCGTTAAAAGTTGCAGCCAAACCTTCAAGAGCCTTTTCTGTTATGATAAGGCACTTTGCATCAAGAATCTTATATGTGTTAAGCTCTGTTGAGAGGGTAACATCAGCGTTCTCAATGTTACGGGCTGACAAGTAAATGTTTTTATTTGACTCTGGAAGAACAAGAAGAGACTTCTTGTCTGCTGCCTTAATTGCACTTAACATTGCAATGTACTCCTTTGTTTTTGGAGCATCAAATGCAAAGTCCTCAAGAACAACCAACGCATTGTCCTTTACCTTATATGTCAAGGCAGACTTACGTGCAAGTTGTTTAAGTTTTTTGTTAAGTTTGAAACTATAGTCTCTTGGTGTAGGACCAAATACACGACCACCACCTACGCGGACCGGTGAATTGATATCACCCGGACGTGCACCGCCGCCACCTTTCTGACGACCTAATTTACGAGTACTACCGGAAACCTCACTTCTCTCTTTTGATTTGCTTGTTCCCTGGCGTTTGTTGGCCATATACTGCTTTACATCCAAGTAAATAGCGTGGTCATTTGGCTCAATGCCGAAGATAGATTCATCTAGTGTAATCTTTCTTCCGGTCTCTTTTCCCTGTATGTTTAATATACTGAGTTCCATTACTTGTTTACAATTACAATTGAACCTTTAGCACCCGGAACTGAACCCTTCAAAAGAATAAGGTTATTCTCCGGAATAATCTTTAAAATCTCTAAGTTTTGGATGGTAACTCTGGCATCACCTGTCTGTCCGCCCATGCGAAGTCCTTTGAAAACTCTTGCAGGATAAGAGCAAGCGCCTATAGAACCCGGCTTACGCTGACGGTTATGCTGACCGTGGGTAATCTGACCTACGCCACCAAAACCATGACGTTTAACAACGCCTTGAAAACCTTTACCTTTAGATCTTCCTATAACGTCCACCCAAGTGGAGTCTGAGAACATATCAACGGTAATAACATCACTCGCCTTGACTGATGAGTCAAAGCCTTTGAACTCAACCAAGTGGTACTTTGGTGTTGTGCCTACTTTCTTGAACAAACCTGCCTCAGGTTTTGTGACAGAATTTTCTTTCTTGTCTTCAAAACCAAGTTGGATTGCCTCATAACCATCTTTTTCAATGGTCTTAACTTGGGTTACAACACAAGGACCAGCTTCAATAACAGTGCATGGAACATTTTTTCCATCAGCACTGAAAACGGAAGTCATTCCGATTTTTTTTCCAATTAATCCTGGCATTTCTTAGTGTATTATTAAATTGTTACTATATATTCATTATACCTTTATCTCAACGCCCACACCGCTTGGCAACTCCAGCTTCATAAGTGCGTCAACTGTGTTTGCAGTAGAGCTGTAGATGTCAATAAGACGTTTGTAAGAGAAAAGTTGGAACTGCTCACGTGATTTTTTGTTTACAAATGTTGAGCGGTTCACTGTAAAGATACGCTTGTGTGTAGGTAGTGGAATAGGTCCGCTAACAACAGCACCTGTTGCCTTTACTGTCTTTACGATTTTGTCAGCTGACTTGTCAACCAAATTGTAATCGTAAGATTGAAGTTTGATTCTGATTTTCTGGTTCATTTTATTTATTAATTAACGGCGGTTTAAGAATCATTTGCTAAACCGCCTATTGTTTTACAATAATTCTACGTGTCCTTTAACCTCTTCAAGAACTGTCTTTGCTATGGAGGTTGAAACCTCAGCATAGTGAGAGAATTCCATTGATGATGTTGCTCTACCTGATGTAATTGTACGAAGTGCTGTTACGTAGCCAAACATTTCTGCTAGTGGCACCTTAGCCTTAACTATACGTGCACCTGTACGGCTTGTTTCCATGCCTTCAACCTGTCCACGACGTTTGTTAAGGTCACCTATTACATCACCCATATTCTCCTCAGGAGTTACAACCTCAATCTTCATAATTGGCTCAAGAAGCACTGGTTTTGCTTTAGCACACGCATTCTTGAATGCTATTTGAGCACAAATTTCAAATGAGATTTGGTCTGAGTCAACAGGGTGGAAAGAACCGTCAACTACAACAACTTTCATTTTATCTACAGGATAACCTGCAAGCACGCCGTTACGCATTGCTGTTTGGAATCCCTTTTGAATGGCAGGTATGAATTCCTTAGGAATGTTACCGCCCTTAACTTCGTCAATAAACTGAAGATCGCCTTCAAAGCCCTCATCGGCAGGACCAACTTTAAGAATCATGTCAGCAAACTTACCACGACCACCAGACTGCTTTTTGTAAACCTCACGCAAGTCAACTGTGTTCTTGATAGCCTCCTTATATGATACTTGTGGACGACCTTGGTTACATTCAACCTTGAACTCACGACGTAGACGGTCAATAATAATTTCAAGGTGAAGCTCACCCATACCGCTTATTATGGTTTGACCTGTCTGCTCATCAGTCTTAACTGTAAATGTAGGGTCCTCTTCAGCAAGTTTTGCAAGACCGTTGCTCAACTTGTCAAGGTCTTTTTGTGTCTTAGGCTCTACAGCGATACCAATAACAGGATCTGGGAAGTCAATTGACTCAAGAGTCATTGGATGCTCCTCATCACAAAGGGTATCACCAGTACGTATATCCTTAAAACCAACACCTGCACCTATATCACCTGCGGCAATAAAGTCAACAGGATTCTGCTTGTTAGAGTGCATTTGGAATATACGTGAGATACGCTCTTTCTTTCCTGAACGGGTATTGAATACGTATGAACCTGCGTCTATCTTACCTGAATATACACGGAAGAAACATAGACGACCTACATAAGGGTCAGTTGCTATTTTGAATGCAAGGGCACAGGTTGGTTCCTCTTCTGAAGGTTTGCGGGTTATCTTAACCTCAGCATCGCGGACATCGTGTCCTACAACCTCTTCTGTGTCAAGTGGGGAAGGAAGGTATGCACAAACTGCGTCAAGCATTGTCTGTACACCTTTATTCTTAAATGAAGAACCGCAAATCATTGGGTAAATCTTCATTGCAAGTGTTCCTTTACGAATGGCTCTCTTGATTTCCTCCTCAGTTATTTTTGAAGGGTCATCAAAGAATTTCTCCATAAGTTCATCATCAAACTCTGCTATGGATTCAAGCATTTTTGCTCTCCACTCCTCAGCTTCTGCCTGAAGATCAGCAGGTATGTCAGCAACCTCATATTCAGCACCCATTGTTTCATCGTGCCAAAGGATTGCCTTCATCTTAACAAGGTCAACAACGCCCTTGAATGTTTCCTCAGCACCTATAGGAATTTGAATAGGACAAGGATTTGCACCAAGAACATCATGCACCTGACGTACTACGTCAAAGAAGTCTGCACCTGAACGGTCCATCTTGTTTACGTAACCGATACGTGGCACGTTGTACTTGTCTGCCTGACGCCATACTGTTTCAGACTGTGGCTCAACACCACCTACTGCACAGAATGCGGCTACGGCACCGTCAAGAATACGTAATGAACGCTCAACCTCTACGGTAAAGTCAACGTGTCCCGGGGTGTCAATCAGGTTTATCTTATATTGCTCATCATTGTATTTCCAAAATGTGGTGGTGGCGGCAGATGTGATTGTTATACCACGC
>JAZUKL010000085.1:0-2824 GCA_045643245.1 Candidatus Enterocola sp. | reverse complement strand
CAAAGAATCCTTGCAAAGCGTATCAGCAGAAGCAATAATATCCACCTGTAAATTATTCGTAGGAATGTAATAGAATGAAACAGGTTCACTGGTTGCAGTACAAGAAGCACTATCGGTAACAACAACTGTCAGTTCGTATGGGTCAAACTCATGAGTTGGTGCTTTTTTAGGTAATTTTGAAAAACTTGTAAAAATAGAATCTACAGGAAGAGTATTATCAACTTTAACGCCATCAACATACCACGTGTAAGTTGCATTTGGAACATATGTATTCAAAACTGCCGTAGGACAATATATAAGTTCTGTAGAAGAACAGTAATATCTTTCAGTCTTAATGATAGAAACAGAAGGTTCTGGAAGCATCTTAACTGTATCTTGAACGGTGTATTCTTTACAATCATAATTTGCATAAGTAACCGTAGCTTTCAAAACATAATTAGTGGCGCTGCCAGCAACAGTCAATGGAGAGAAAGAAACCACTGAATCGTGGGCGGTATAAATCGTATGACCATTCAAAGTCCAAGTAATGCTTGGTTGTCCATATTTTTTTGACATACCAGACAAAGTAGCGACAACCTGATTGCCATTACAAGCAACAGCAGTAAGGCCATCCAATTTCAAATGATCGTCAGCAGGACCTGCACCAACTTTAACTTTGGTTTTATTAGATTTAGCAACACAGCCATTCCATGTGAAATGAGGTTTTACATAATACGCATCACCAACAGGGAGTAATTTGCAAGGAGTGTAAGTTGTATCAAGAACAGTTTCGTTTTGATACCATACAAATGAGTAAGGGGCTTCGGTGCTATTACTATACACCTGAGCACACATCAAACCTTTACTGGTGTCACTACATACCATAACACTATCCAAATGAACTTTAATGCTGTTCACCTGCAAATAATGTACTGGGGAAATCACAGTGTGACAACCTTGCGTAACGGTAACGTCATATTCCTGAATAAGGGAATCCAATCCATTAACCTCAGGAACTTTGACTTGAATTCGATTTTTGTAAACCGGATCCACACCTTCAGTGATGTAGTTACCGTTTCTACGGAATTGATAACTCACGTCACCCAAGTAGTTGTTTTCCACAACTGCAGTCAGTGTAATCACTTGACCAGGACAAGCAGAAGTAGGTCCAATGAGCATCACACGGACAGCACTATCCGCAGGCAGCATTGAAGGCCTAACCCCTACAGGGAGGTTAAGTTCATCACCAGCCGAAGAACTCAGGCTAGGAGCAATCCAATGACGTAATGACTTTCCGACATCATTCGACAATGACGCAGATTCATTACTAGCTTGGCAAGTTCCAAGATACAGGAACGCCATAAGCAAAAAAATCATAAATTTTTTCATTGTTTTGAATTTAATTATTACTATATATTTATATTTATTTATTGTTTTCGTTTTCGAACAAAATTCCTGTAACTCATTGATTTTCTTGACATTTTAGTTAGTTTTTAATTGGTTAATAATATGTTCTATATGTTTTTTCTATACTACACTACACTTTACATTACAATTTGCAAAAATACAAAAAAACAAATAACAAAACTAACTTTTTCAAAAAAAAATTTTTTTTACGAACTTTTTTTTTGAATATGAATATAATGCCATAATAATCAGCATCTGATGTACGAATTTTGTTTATATTATTATATATACAATATAAAATTATTATGTGCAACAAATTGCCATAAAGCTACACAAATACAAGCCAAGGCCATAAAACTATATTAAAACAACAAACGTGCCGGATAGGCAAAGAAAACTACTGATTGGGAGATGAGGATGGTCGCCGTCATTAGGTATTCAAAGTATATCGTCATTCAGATGTTCCTACAATATGTCAGAAAATCAGAATTTCAACAAAATTCAATTTCACAAGGATTATTGATATATAAGATAATACAAGGATATTGAGAAGAGATATAGTATAGTAGCCTTAAAAAAGGCCACATTATAGTATTACAGAAAGTACCCACCACACGAAGAGAGAGTACGACTAAAAGTCATCAACGAGATTTTAATATTTGCGCTCTATTTGAGAGAGATCTTGAATATTTAAATGTCAGAGAACAAAAGAGATTTTCAGTCACCCTATTTAACGAGTACAAACCAAGTTACCAAAAATTTCACCTCGTAGGACAGCAGCATAATTATTCGGAATTATCCCTTTCCGTCTTGTACAGAGATTTAGACTTTGCTATGCTTCGTCGGAATGGAGATGGGTCATTGGACAAAAAGTGGCGGCGACAAAACACAACTGCGATAGAGTTCGGACACGGTGTCGCCGAACATCACAACAAGATTAAATGGATAATTCCGTAATTATTTATAGAAAAACTACTTATACAAGACTAGTAAAAAAGAGAATATAACTTACAGGGAGAAAAACAGAAATTCACACACCGCAGCAGGATTTAGGAAGATGTATATAAGATTTATAAATAATTGATTATAAACAACTTGAAACAAAACCTAATGGTTGATATAAAGCAAAAAAAAAGCGGTCCGCAAGAACTTGCGGACCGCTGTGGTCTGAGGCGATGACCTACTCTTCCACCATTTAAGGCAGTACCATCGGCGTGGTCGGGCTTAACTTCTCTGTTCGGAATGGGAAGAGGTGGACCCCGACGCTATGATCACCTCAATGTCTCTGCGTCCATCTGGACGTATGGGGTTGACATTGGGAGAAAGAAATAAGCTCCCGGACATCGCTGTCCGTTAGTGCTGTACACGAGTACGGGCAAGTATCGGGTTATTAGTACTGCTCGGCTTTGACGTTACCGCCTTTACACCTGCAGCCTAT
>JAZUKL010000084.1:0-24715 GCA_045643245.1 Candidatus Enterocola sp. | reverse complement strand
TAGGTAGCCGCCAATTTTCAGAGACCGCAATGCTAACGCATTACGGTCTCTTTTTTTGAAAATTGGCGGCTGGTGCCGCCACCTTGCCACCTATGCCGAGTGTAGCCGATAATGCACGAAGCGAGAGATCTTTAAGACGAAATTTCAATTGAATATGGTATATAATAACATAATAGACTTAATAGGAAACACTCCTTTGCTATCACTTAGGGAGAGTACTGGATTTGATATTTATGCTAAGGCTGAATTTCTAAATCCTGGTGGAAGTATTAAAGACCGTCCTGCACTCAATATGATTATTGAGGCGGAAAAGGAGGGCGTGTTGAAAAAAGGCATGACAATTGTTGAGCCTACATCTGGTAATACCGGTATCGGGCTTGCCCTGGTTGGTGTCAGAAGGGGATATAAGGTTATTATTGTGATGCCTGAGAATATGAGTGAGGAGCGAAAGAAAATTATTAAATGCTTAGGTGCTGAGCTTGTTCTTACGCCTGCATGCAAGAGTATTGACGGAAGCGTTAAGGAAGCGGAACGTATTGTGCGTGAATTAGGTAAGGACGGCTTTATGCCTCAACAGTTTACAAATAAGTATAATCCACTTGTTCATTATAAGACCACTGCTGTTGAACTTGTAAAGCAGGTGGAAAAACACATTGATATATTTGTATCGGGGCTTGGAAGTGGAGGAACACTTCAAGGTATAGGTATGTATATCAAGGAAATATACCCCGATGCCAAAGTTGTGGCTGTTGAACCTAAAGATGTTTCCGCACTACTTGGAGACCAACCTGGACTACATCAGATACAGGGAATTGGCGATGGTTTTATTCCAGAAATTCTTGATACAAAACTAATTGATGAGGTTGTTACAGTAACTGACGATGATGCAATAGAAACCACCCGAAATCTTGCAAGGATTCAAGGTATTATGTGTGGAACATCATCAGGTGCAAATATTTGGGCGGCAATGCAGATGGCAAAAAAATATGGGAAAGACAAAACTATTGTAACAGTTTTGCCAGACCGTATGGAGCGTTACTTCTCTACAGGTCTTTTAGACTGACGCATATATATTCTATATAGAATAGGCGGTACGCAGAATGACATTATCACCACACTTACCATTCCAATAAGGGTTACTATTCCTAATGAGAATATGGCTGGGTGTTTGGCTGTAACCAACACTCCAATGCCTATAAGCATAATTAATGCAGATACTATAATCTCCTTTTTGTATTGAGGCAGCATTTTTTGTCCTGTCCTGCGTTCATAATCAAGACCTTCAACTATAAATACTGAATAGTCATCGCCCTGACCAAAAATGAATGTCGCCAAAATTATGTTCACTATGTTGAACTGAATGTCAAATATTGACATCGATGCAAAAATAATCAACCAACAAAGCACCATAGGAATAAAGGCTATCAATCCTAAAATTATGCTTTTGAAACTTATACATAAAAATATTAGCACTATGGCTGCACAGAAAACACCTATATATTCAAAATTGTCATTCAATTCATTTGCAATATATGAATTCATTGACTCTGTGTCGAATCTGCCTGGCCACAGGTCTGCAAGTGTTTGAGTATCAGATAAATCCAACGGTGTAAATTCTTTTGACACACTGTTGTAAAAAGGCTGGAACACATTGTCCCTTATTCTGCATGCGTCAGCCTCCTTTTTTATGGAACAGATAAGTGAATCAGCGTTATGTGTTGTCCAAAATTCATTCCATCTTTCAACTCTTGCATTCAGTTCTGTTTTTGCAGACGATGCAAGATAAGCGGGCTTGTCAGAAGAGGCTGCAATGGATTCAATCCATGCAAAATCGGCACGCTGACGCTCTGTCATATAGTTGATATGTGAAATGTTAGTGTCAAACAAAGGTTTGTCATTAAATATCAATGTTATGGCTGACCCCACTAACAGAACAGAAACCAAAGAGACGCTAATTTTATACCATAAATTGTCTGAGCCATGTGTGGATGTGTAATTTTGCTTCACAGGTTCAGTGTTGATTTTTATAAGATGAGGTAGCCAAATTACACAAAATATAATGGTTCCCAATAAATCAGCCACTGCAAACAGTCCAAGTTGCTGTAATGCAGTTGAATCTATTGTAAGCAGAACCATAAACGCCGCTATGGTGGTTATGTTGCCAATAAACAGAGGCTTTACCACTTCACTTAAATTTTGTTTAACGGACATTGTGTATTGCTTGTGAATAAGCAAGTGTAGCGGATAATTTGCTGATATTCCTAATATTATGGAACCCATACCCAGCACAATTACTGAGGCCTCTATGTCAAACACTGCCAATGCAGCCATTCCGCAAAGCCAACCAAATGAAATTGAGAGCAAAATAAGCAGAATGTCTTTTTTATGAGAACATACACTTAATAGCAGTAGCAGAATCAGTGTAAATGAGAGCCCTATTGCAATAAGTGTATCACTCTTTATTCTTTTTGCGTTTTCAGCAGCAATTACAGGCGCCCCTAACAGTCTTACAGACACTGAACTCATTTGTGCTTGAACATTATTGCAAATAGTTGATAATGAGTTAGTAAGAATACCGTTATTTTTTGATTCGGTGCTGCCGTATGGAGAATCATAGAAGGCAAAACCCGTTTTCTTGTCTGCGGTCATCATATATCCGTTGTATGATGAAAATGCTGATGCAGTGCCTGAATATTGTCTGTTAGATACTTCTGACGGTGAAATTAGCCTTAACGGGTCAGATGACAACCACGGAATCAGGAATGATGAACCAGGGGTTGCAAACACCTTTTTTGTCTCTAAAAGTTTTTCTTTAATAAATTTCTTCCCCGATACAGAATCAAAGCACGCTTCCAACACTATATAGTCACTGTCATTAAGAAAATAGGGCATATTTTTGCAGGCATAGTCAAGTTTTGACAAAAAACCATCCATGTCAACCTCTGTAATGGCATCAGGCAATGCTTCCCCTATTAAATCTATAGCGTTGCAAATGGAGTCAGGATTATCTCCGTCTATAATGAATACTATTCTTGAAGCCTCTGATAATGAAGAATATACTTTCATAGATTCTGTATATTCAGTATCGGAGGGTAAAAAATTGAATATATCTTCATTGTAGTTCACCGATATCGCAAAATATATAAGAATGGAGCATATCAGACACAGTCCACCCCATAAGAGTGAATCTCTGCCCTTTAGTTTCTCATATATTTTAATGACTGCGTTCATCTATGAATTTAATGGGTTTACGGCTTTTTGCAGGGAAATTTATACGCGATATTACATCTACAGGCAGAATTTCAATGTTTGGGGCAACTCTAAGTCTTGCTCTGAAACGGTCTTTCAACTCCTTTATTAAAGTCTGTTCAGATATATCGCCTACATATTTGTCATTAAGTCCTATGCGTACAATTACATCATCAGTTCCGGCATCGGAGGTTCTTACATAAACAACATAGTTTGCAACCTGAGGAGTGTTGTCAAGAACGTCATAAATTGCTGGTGGATAAAGAGTTGTACCTTTTAGTTTTATCATGTTGTGCTTACGTCCAAGCAGAGGTGTAAGACGGTATGATGAACGTCCGCATTTGCATGGCTCAACAATTTTTGCGGCAATATCTCCTGTCTTGAAACGCAGTAGCGGCATGGCTTCAACTCCAAGTGTTGTTATTACCACTTCTCCATGCATACCGTCAGGTACGGGCTTGCCGTCATCACCAATTATTTCCACTATTATCAGTTCAGGGTGAACATGTCCGCCGCAACCATATTGGCATTCAGAAAATGTTGCACTCATTTCAGTAGAGGAGTATGTTGCATATAGTTCAACTTCAGGCCATTTGTCATGTATGCGTTGTCCTAATAGGTTAAGTGTAAAATTCTGATTTCTAAGACCTTCGCCAATTCCTATTATCTTGCGTATTGATGAGTTTCTATAGTCAATATTGTTCTTTTCAGCGTATTCAATAAGTTTCAGAATGAATGAGGGTACGCACATTACAGCATCGGGCTTTATTCTTAGAATAGTATCCCATTGCAGTTCAGGTATTCCGTTGCCTACTCTTATAACACCTGCACCTAACTTTCTAAGACCTATAAAGTATGCCATTCCTGCCATAAAACGCTTGTCAAGAGTTGTCATAAGTTGCAGAACGGAGTCTTTTGTAAGACCTGCACACTTAAATGATTTTTCTTCATTGAAAGCAAGCCTTTGCAAGTCTTTTTCTGAACAGCAGAATGTTACAGGCTCTCCAAGTGTACCCGATGTGGTTACATAATCTATGACATCCTGTTTTTTGCAGCACAGAAAATCATTGCTGAACTGTTGCAAGTCAGACTTGTCAGTAAAAGGAATCTTTTGCAGGTCCTCTAATGTTTGAATAGTGTTTATGTCTATTCCGTTATTTTGGAAAAGACGCTGATAAAATTTTGAGTTGTTTTGCAGGTAACCTAACTGCTCTCTTAGTTTTTGCTCTTGAAACGCCTTTATTTCAGAGACTGACGCAAATTCAATATCCATAATAAAAATTCATTTTTCCATTGACGGCTCTCTTCAGTTCCTTTTATGTCAGAAGCACCAAATCCGTGTCCTCCTATGCCGTATTGTATATATTTGTGATTTATATTGTTGGCTGTCAGTGCAGAGTCAAGTACAACACTGTTTTGATATTTGACGGTTTTGTCATCTCTGCAATTTACTAAAAACACCGGCGGACATGTGCCGTCAATATGTTTTTCAATTGACAGAGAATCTCTTAGTTCTTTGTTGAATTGCCCCCAAACTCCTAACGCACCACGGCGGCTGCGTGTATGAGATATTTTATTGTCACTCATTGTAACAACAGGGTATATAGGGCAAATAAATGACGGCTTGTATGGCGTGTCATTATACAGATATGATGACATTGCCAAATGTCCTCCCGCTGAAAATCCCATTACGCCAATCATTTGAGTGTCAATATTATAAAGATTGCTGTTTTCATAAACATATTTAAGGGCGGTTTCTATGTCAAGCAGCATATCAGGGTATTTGTTTCCTACTCCAAGAACTCTGTATCCAAGAATGTACGCCGATACGTTAGCCACTCTGTATCGCAAGACAAATGCGTTAATGCCGTTAGATTGTAGCCATTGGGCTGTGCCAATTCCTTCTTCTTTTATATCAAGCCATGAGTAACTGCCTCCGGGACACACAATTACGGCAATACCTGTATTGTTTGAACGGCTTGCAGGATAAGGCGTAAGTGTAACTTTTGCTGACTCTCCTTTGCTGTCTGGATAGAGTTTTATTGCGTTTTCCGCCCAAACCTCAGTTACCGCTATTATTGAAATCAGTATGGCGTAAAAGCGAGTCATAATATCTTCTGATGTTAATTGCTCTGGCACGGTAATCTTCTCCAAATGATTTGTCTTCAGGCTCTATTGTTGGCAGTATTGTAACTTTCATCTCTTTTGCCGCACCTACATGGAACGGATGTTTTTGCAGGGCTTGTGCAAAACCTTCAAACAGTATTGGTCTGATAGGCGTTTTTGTCTGCTCTGCCACATAAAATGCACCCCTATGAAATCTTAAAAGGCATCCGTTGAGTGAACGTGTGGCTTCAGGAAAAATAACAATTGAGTAACCGTCTTTAATATATTGTTCAAGCGTAGGAATGTAATTTTCAACACCTTCTCCTACTGTAATTACACCTATTGTGCGTGCTATTCTGCCAAAAAATATGTTGTTTACAACCCAATTCTGTCCTATTACCACAGTCTTTTCATTTAGGGCTATCATTGCTACAATATCAAGCATTGAGGTGTGGTTGCCTATCATTATGCAAGGCTCCTTTGGATTTAACGGTTTGGCATCGGGTAATGTATGTACAGTGAATTTACAGCATGGAAATGATTTTAGCAGCAGTTTGGCACCATAACTTATGCGGCGTCTCATCTTTAATTCAGCATCTTTGGTGGGGTGCAACAGGTATTTGTAGCATATAAAATCCGCTATTATGGCGTAAAACAGGAATGTTGGTCCGTATAAAAGAAAACGCCAATGGCTGCGTGGCCATCCGTAAAAAACGGCAAATATGCACAGTATTGTGTTCAGTATGGATATGCGCGTAAAGTCACGTGCAGGTCTGAAATGGGTAACTCTTTCGTCTTTAGGCGGATACCATGCCTTTACAGGAACTGATATTATAGGGGTGTTAGCCCAAGATGAACATACAAGTATCAGCAGTTCCGCCTCATATTTGTTTGTCATCAGATGTAAGCCATGTAGCCCTGCTAGCGGATATATTCTGAATCCGCTTTGTGTATCGGGTACGGGGAATCCCGTTTGCACTTTGAACCAGAAATTTGAGAATCTGTTTGCAAAAGAGTTCTTTTTTGGAACATATCCGTCTTTTATGGTTCTGTTGCCTATGACTATGGCTTCAGGACGAATTTCCGCCGCATGTATTAAGGTTTGTATGTCATCTGTACTGTGCTGTCCGTCAGCATCTATTGTAAGTGCGTGAGTATAACCTGTTTGCTTTGCCCTTAAAAATCCCTGCTTAAGTGCGTATCCTTTGCCTTTGTTCTTCTTATATGAAATTATTGTAAGGTTGGAATTATTGATTGATTGCAGTTTTTCAAGAGTGCCGTCTGTGCATCCGTCTGCCACAACAATTACGGGAAGTTGTTTCAATGTACCTGAAACCACCTCTTTTATTGTATTGGCATTGTTATATGTAGGAATTATTGCACAGATTTTCATAGTTCGCTTGGCCAAGACTTTATATTATTGTTAATCATCGATGCTGTTTGGAAAGCGGATATTGTGGTTCCCATAATTCCATGCAGTATCATGGATTGCCCTGTAAGGTATAGACCCGATAGGGGAGTGCGAGGAAATAACAGTGTGGTTTCCAATGAGTTATTGTCTTTACGTACACCATATGCCGTTCCTTTTGGAGACAGCAGATAAGTCTGCCATGTAAGTGGAGTTGAACTCCAATGGTCTGTAATGGCTTTCCTGAAATCAGGTATCGCAGTCTCCACCAAATCAAGGCACTCATTAAGTTTTTGTTCCTTAAATCTGACATAATCCTCACCTCTGCAACCTGCAGGCGTATCGCCCCATTGTTTTACGCTATCCCATGACATAGGAACAATAATGTCTGCACAATTCTGTCCTTTATAGAAATGAATCAATAATTGTTCCACTTTATCAGTGTCCATATTCCAAAAGTCAGAGCCGTTTTTGTGTATGTAGATAGGTGAAACTCCTTTTATTTTGTAGTCAGAACGCAATTGGAGATTTACAGTAAAACAACCTAACGTGCATTCAAGATTTTTTACTCTGCGTCTATAGATATGCCTAATGGAACTATTTTCTGCAATCATTTGCATAAGAGCAGTAGGGTTGATTGATGAAATAACGGTATCTGCCTCTATAACCTCTCCGTTGTCAAGCAACACGCCGGTGACTTGTCTCTCCTTCTCCAAAATCTGTTTTACTGTTGCATTGCATCTGATTTTACCGCCGTTTGCATTTATACTGTTTGTCAAGTGGTCTATTATTGGTTGCCCACCGGTAGGAAGTATATGTATAGAGCAGAAATAACTATATAGAATCTCTGCAAATGCAAATAGTGGCAGATTCTCTTTTTTTAGTTCCAATATAAAGGACATGCCTGAAATTACATCCCTTAACTTAGGGTCTGTTATTGTTTTTTGCAACCAATCCCATGCGTTCTGTTCCCAATATTTAACGGTGTCTGAAATAGGGCAGTAGGTAATGTCTTTAAGGGATTTTATAAATTCATTGAGTTCATCTTTTTTAGTGGGGAACAGATTTGTCAAGTATTTTAGCCATGCAGATTCTCCGCAAGGTATAATATAGTGCTTGTCTCCGCAATGAACCTCATAATCTTTTATTTTTACCCAAGGTAAGTCTGTCAGTTCCAATTCCTTAAAGAAATAATCCAATGGTCCGCCTGTATTAAGACCGCCTAAATAGTGCAGTCCTGTGTCAAATCGCAGTCCGTTTCTATAGAACGATTGAAGACACCCTCCAGGTTGTTTTTGGTGTTCAAGTATTGTTACATTCTCTCCCTGTTTTGACAATAAATAACCTGTTGCCAAGCCTCCGAATCCCGCTCCTATTATAACAATCCTTCTCATTTTATGGTTGCTCTGAATTTTATTGCCACCGATGCCTCCACACTAAGTGTTGCGGATACAGTGTTGCTATTAAAAGTAATAGCAAGGTTAAGTGAGTTATGCTCCAATGGGTTTATTAACATCAAGAATTTGCATGTGTCAACTGATGCAAAATGTATATCCTTATTTAGTGCCTTTGATGCACATTGGCGTATCATTTCAATATTGCATGCCCCTGGTGCTATGGGTTTGGATGGAAAATGACCTTCGTATACATTGCAATCAGGGTGCAGGGCTAGTTCAAACATATATGTTTGATTGCTGCTTACGCTCTGATTTACAATATGATAGTAGTTTTTCATTTATTCTGCAATTACAGTTTTAAGTGTTCCTTCTGATATTTTCTCTCCGTTTGCCGTAGTCTCTGTTTGTACCAGACTTATGTTATCAAAGGTGGTTGTTATGCACACTTTGGTCTTTATGGTTTCTCCTATGGAGGGCAGTCTATAGAATTTGAAGTTCTGCACTGCTCCTATAAATCCAACTTTGGGGTTACTTCCGTTTTTCAGGTTCTCTACTCCTATAAGTGCCGCTGCTGACTGTGCGGCGTGCTCTATAAGTCCTGCTTCCAAAAATTTTCCGTTATCGGCAAAAATATTATCGTTTGTAATGTCAAGTTCGGTCTCCACACTTCCATCTTCATAGTCGGTCACCCCAGAGAGCATTACAATAGGTTCTCTTTGGGGTATTAGTTTTTCTATTTGTTTTACATTGTATTTCATTCGTTTGGAACATCTGTTATTTGTTCTCACCACTATTTTTTATTATTAATGTTGAATTTGTACCTCCAAACCCAAAGGAGTTTGCAAGAAATGTATCAAAGTGTTTGTCAAGCCGTTTGTTTGGTATGTATAGATTTACGCTGTCATCATCAGGCTCCTCAAAGTTCAGATTTGGTGCAATAAAACCATTTTGCATCATAAGCATTGAGTAAATTACATCAGATGTGCCTGACATCCACATTTCATGACCTGTCATTGATTTGGTTGAAGTAACGGGAACTTTAATGTCTCCAAAAATATTATGTAGAGCCTTTGCTTCACAGGAGTCTCCAAGTGGAGTGGATGTGGCGTGAGCGTTTATGTATCCTATCTCTTTAATGTTGATTCCGGCATTGCTTATGCAGTTTCTGATTGATTTTTCAGGCCCTTCAACATTAGGAGCCGATATATGGTCTCCGTTTGCGGAAAATCCCCAACCTATAACTTCACCTAATATGTTTGCACCACGATTTACGGCATGCTCATATTCCTCTAATACTATAGTGGCGGCACCCCCTGAAGGTACAAGTCCGTCTCTGTTCTTGTCAAACGGACGTGATGCCTTTGTAGGCTCATTCATACGCACTGAGAATGCGTAAGTGCCGTCAAAAGCGGCAACGGCGTATGAGTTTGTCTCTTGTGCCCCTCCTACCACTATAATGTCTTGCATGCCATTACGTATCAGCGTAGTGCCTAAACCTATTGAATGGCTCCCTGATGAACAGGCAGATGATATAGTCATGTTTATTCCTTTTAAGTGGAATATGCAGCCAAGGTTCATTGTAACGGTGGAGTTCATAGACTTGAAAGTGGTGCCTAAACCGCATAGGGTGGTATCGTTGACAAGTCTCATTCTGTCAACACCTTCAATAACCGCTTGTGCTGTTGTATCATTGCCGTAAATAAGTCCTACATCTTCTTTTGCCATATCTTCTTCTGTCAGTTTGGCGTTAGATAGGGCTTCTTTGGTTGCACAATAGGCAAATAGTGCCTCCTCTGGCATAAGTGCCCTCTGATGGCGGTTAAGTTCTGACTTTACATCAGGAATCGGAACCATGCCTGTAAGCAGGCTGCGGAATCCCAATTCCTTTCTTGATGGGTCAATGCCTATTCCTGAAACCCCATTATACAGTGAGTCTCTGACACTTTCAAGATTGGTGCCAATACAGGAATAAATTCCCATTCCGGTAATTACAACTCTCCTCATCGTTTTGTAAATGTCATATTAATAAACTTAATGTCAGTGGTGTTGCCTGATTTTTCATCAACAAAAACTCTGTCTGCAACTCCATCTTTGTTAAAGGTTATGGACATTGAATTCAAAAGGTTGGCAAGAATTTTCTTTTTTGGTACAATTGTCAGTGTGTTGCCTTCCCAACTTAGTTCAAAATCCTTTTTAATTGCAGGGTTTTCACTTTCATCTTCATTCATCTTGCTTATTATGTGAACAAGGACTTTAGGAATTTTAATGGCATCGGCAGAGTCATATTCCCATTTTACGCTGTCAGGATAAGAGTAAAGAAACTTTCCTGTGGAGTATTCAGGCTCCGTCAATGCCTGTGATGTCCTTGTTTGCTGAAAGTCGGCTTCAATCCTTGATGCGTGTGCAATTTTTACTTGTGCATTGACAACAAGAGCCGTAGCGGTTAGAATAAGTATTAACAAAATTTTTTTCATGTTATTTAGCCTTAATGATTTTAGATTTTATTAGTTGTGCTGATTTTATTCCTGCCTTATTTAACAGTGATTGCCATTTGTCATCTGTCTCATTAAATGCACATACAAGTGCATTCTTAATTACTCCGCTTCTTATCAGAAGTTTAGCCTGCATCTCCGCTTTTGCTATAGGGTCATTACTGTCAACAAGTGTTGTGTTTAATCCTTTGCAGTTAAACACGCGGGCAAGTGTGCATGCCGCGGCATTGTGTGTTGAGTTCATAAACTGAGTGGGGGAGAAATCCTTTTCACCATGTTCAGCCAATTGTTCAAGCAATGACACGGTTTGTACAATGCAACCCCATTCAGTGCATAAAACTATTGCATCAGGTTTTGTCAGTCCTTCCTGCTTTAGTGCCTTATGCGATGCGGCAATAAGTTTGCATAGTGACGGTGTCATTCTGCGAGCCTGCATTGGTGATATTAAGTCATTGACGCTCAAAGAGTCATCATATTCATACTCTTGTGAAACGTATAGGTTTTCAATAGAACTTGTACCACAAAGTGAGACAGGTTGTTTGGCAAGTACTATGGATGAGTCATTGCCCCCAAAACCAAAGGCATTGCATAGTGCATACTTGTAACCTCTCTCCTCCATACGCCATAGCGTGAATATTGCCTCTATGCTTCCGCTGGCCGATGTGGTATGCCCCGTAAGGTTTTTGGTTGATTCAAGTGCAACCTTATTATCCTTGCCAAACAGCCTCTCAATGGCTCTCAATTCACACTCATCATTGTTTTGAGTGGCTGTGCCGTGAGCGTTTATATAGTTTATGTCATTTATGGTTAATCCGCTAATGCTTAGGGCGTTGTGCATTGCATTATAGGCTCCGTCACCATCGGGCGATGACGCTGTTTGGTGGTATGCGTCACAACTATTTGCGTAGCCTGCCAAATATCCGTAAATGTGGGCATCGCGGGTTGCAGCCTCAGTTGCTTCCTCTAAAATAAGATACGCCGCACCTTCACCCAAATTTATTCCGTCTCTGTCAGGAGCAAAAGGACGGCACACTTTTTCAGACACGATACCTAACGATGCAAATCCGTTTAGATGAAACTTAGTAAGTGCCTCTGTACCGCCAACCACAACACGTTTTGTAATGCCTGTGCAAATAAGGCTTGCACCATAAATTATTGCATTAAGAGCAGAAGAGCATGCTGTAGAGATAGTGGTGCTGCCTGAAAGCGAAAACTGTTTTGCAAGAGATCTTGAGGTCCAATCCGCTTCCAATTGTTCAATACATGCTATATTGGAAAAATCTCCTTTGCTCCAATCTGCGTAATGCTTTTCAATAACATCCATGCCACCTACAGTAGTGCCGTTTACAAGGTGTAATGTCTTTATTTGCTCTGCATTCAATCCTGAATCTGCAAGACACTCCTTTAACGCTATGCCACCCAAAAGTACATTGCGTGATACGTCAGTATTAGATATGGAAACCTCTCCAACAGGCCACTCCTTATGAATTGTTGGCAGAATCTTAGGTGCTTTTACAAAAGACTTGCCTGACAACAGGTTTTTTCTGTTGTCTGCCACGCCAATTCCTAAGGCTGATACAATTCCTATGCCTGTAATTGCAATCTGCATGCTATTTTGTGCGGTGTGCCGATACGTACTCCGCTAATGAATCAATACTTTTAAGGGCAAGTTTTGATTGCTCCTTGTCAGCAAATTTGATACCGTAATTCTTATCCAAAATCATGACAATTTCAAGAGCGTCTATTGAGTCAAGTCCAAGTCCCTCATTAAAAAGCGGAGCGGAATTGTCAATATCATCAGGTGTCATGTCCAAAAGATTCAAGGCGCTAATGATTTGTTTTTTGAGTTGTAATTTCAGTTCTTCCATAATATATTAAGGTTTTTCAATCCACATAATACATTTATAATCAGTATCATTATTATATTCCACCCACCCAACCAAGGCATCGCTCTCAAGCGGAATGGTTTTTAGCACTTTAATAAAGTGTTCCTCATTTTCAAGCACAAGAAAACATGACTCCCCGTAATATTTATTCCTTATGGCAATCTCTCCTGTTGCAATGTTTGGTAAAGTATAGACAAACAGCGATGGAGAAGGGTAGTAGTCATTCTTGTTTATGGTTGCATTGTATTTCAAATCTGTATGCAACGATGCCCTATTGTTTGCAAGAATTATCTTTCTTGTCTCATTAGGTGTGAATCTTGGGTTGCCCTCCTGTCTTAAAACAAGTTCAGAGGCAATGAACGCCAGACGGCTCATGGAATCCATCTTGTAAAATTTAGGATAGTCACCCACAAGTTTGCCGTACAGTTCAGTCAGCAAGTCAGCACCTGTTTTTTCACAGTCCAATGGTTCTCCGCAAATCAGGCAGCCGTTTGGTGATATTTCAACTATATATTCCTTCATTTTTTCAAACTCCATCTTACTGCGGCATTGCACCCTCCAAACCCGCTTAGCATTTTAATGAAACTGTTTCCGTGTATGCCGGTATGTGTTGTAGGTAACATACATTTTTCAACTGCCTGCATTGATATTATTGTCTCCAAAATTCCTGTTGCTCCAAGTGTGTGTCCGTAATAGACTTTTAGTGCAAGGATAGGCTTGCTCTCCAAACCTGCCCTGTGCAGTGCAAGAGTTTCCATATCATCATTGTATGCAGTACCTGTTCCGTGAACGGAAATAAAAGCCAAATCTTCAATGTTGAATTTGTCCAAACAGTCAGTCAGGCATCTGTAATTGCCTTCAGCAGTGCGGCTTGGACCTGAAATATGATTGGCATCGTTGTGCATGGAGCCAACCTCATATATCCAGCCATTGGGATTTTTGCTCTCTGAAACGGCACTTAAAATCATACATGCAGCCGCTTCACCTAAATTAAGCCCGTCACGGTCTGGAGCAAACGGACGGCATTTTTCAGCAGACAGAGCCTTTAATGATTGGAATCCGCTGACAATGAACTTGGAAAGTACATCACAGCCTATGACAACTGCCGTCTTATAGATACCTGCCGTTAATAATCTGCTTGCCATTATTTGGGCACTTACACCGGAGATACATGCGTTGCTTACAATTACAGGCATGTTTTTATTGCCAAAGTGCCTTGTTACCGCTATGGCAGGCTCCCATAACTGCAAATCCTCCCCTTTTGTGGTGGAAAAAACAAATATTACATTTTCAGATGTTGTGTCAATATCAGTTCCCAACAATGCCTGTGATACGGACTCAATGCACATTTGTGTGAATGTCATTCTTGTTGGCATTGCTGAGGCTGTAAAAGGCTCAACGCTGTCAAACATATCATAATATTTTTTCAGCCCCGATATGCCTGACATCACCGCCTTGAAATTCTCTTCGGTTGTGTTCCCAAGCGGTGAATAGATGTTGTCCGATATTTTAATTATTGTTTCCAAAATTCGTAAAAGTGGAACCATTGTTTTGGATATTTATCCAAAATGTGCTCAATATTTTTTGTGTATATGTCAAGCAACTCCTTTGCCTGCTCCTTATGGTTTGAACTCTTGTAAGTTCCGTCAGACAACTGACAAACATAAAGAGTGTATTCCCTGTAATTTTTACGCATCATAAATAGCGTAATAACAGGCACTTGCTCTGCAACTGCCACCCTGAAAGGACCTTCAGGAAAAGATGCTTCTTTGCCTAAAAGAGAGGCTTTCAGTTTTCTGTCTCCATAAAACATTCTGTCACCGTGAATTGACAGAATATTTCCGTTGCATATAGCATTGTGCATCTCAAAAATGTGACTGCCGTCCTCCTTTACAGGTATGATGTGCAATCCCATCTCTTCAAATTTGGAATTGCGGTTTTCATTTATGGTTTTGGCATCGCCCGTAAAGGTAAGAACGTATGCCTCTTTTTTCATTTTTATAATGTATCCTGCAAGTTCCTGATTCCCTATGTGAGAGTTAAGAATAATAAAACCTTCAGGCTTACAGGTTAGGTTGTCTAAAATCTCAGGATGTACAATCTTTAGTTCCACTTTTCTGCCAGCCCATACGGCAAAACGGTCAAGAACTGATTTTCCAAACTCCAAATAACTGAGATATAGGTTTTTAACAGAAGAAAATGTATTGTATTTCTGTATGTCTTTCCAATAATGGTATATGCCTCGTCTGCCTGATTTCTGAATAATTATTGACACTATAATCCAGCAATAGACTATGGGATAGACAAAGGGCGGCGGCATTAGTCTGAATATCTTAAGGAGACATCTGTGCATCCAAGTTGTTCCTTCTGATTTGCCGGACCACGCTCTGTTTTGCATTGACATACCTTATTTTACGTGAGAGTGGATTAATTCATATAAATCTGCAAGTGTCTTTACATTAATGAGCTCATCTTTCTCCAACTTGAATCCGAATTTCTCCTTTACACTTACAATAATATCTATTATGTCCAGACTGTCGATGCCCAAATCAGTGGTAATCAGACTTTCAGGTGCTATTGAATTTTTGTCCAAATCAAAATCCTCAACCAAAAAGGCGTTTACCGTTGCTATAACTTCTTCTTTAGTCATGATGTTATGCTATGAAAGTGCTTTTAAATATTGTTCTATTTTATTAAGGTCACTGCTTAACTCGTTATCATCAATTATGGTGTCTGTAATTGCTCTTATCTCATCGTATGTCTTACGGGTGGAGGAGGACAGGTTGCTTTTTATTTTCAGACAATCAGTGGCTTGTGCCAATGCCATAAACAGCACAGACATTACCTGGTATGTGTTTTCAACCACTTGTCTGCAAATTTCTGCCGTGTTGCTGCCCATTGACACTATATCCTGATTGTCATTGTTATTTGGAATAGAGTGGACATAGTTTGGCATTGCAAGGGTTTGGCATTCAGCAGTGGTGCTTGTGGCTGTGAACTGACATGCCTGCATTGCGTAGTTAAGCCCAAGTTTCCCTAAATTAAGGAAAGGAGGCAGTATTCCGTTTATTCTGTCATGAAATAAATAGTTCAGTTGTCTCTCTGCTGTCATAGCCAGCCTTACAAGTGCTATTTTAACTTTGTCTTGTTCAAACGATATGTAATCTCCATGAAAATTACCACCATGATAAACATTTTTGGTTGTGGAATCCACAATAGGGTTGTCATTGGCAGAGTTAAGCTCGTTCTCTAAAATGTTGCGTGATTGCTTTAGTGTGTCATAAATAGGACCTAATATTTGAGGTGTACACCTAAGACTGTAATAGGCTTGGACTTTATGCTCAAAATATGTGGATTGTTCTTTTATATTATATAGTTCGTGCTCACGTTTGCGTAGGCACTTGCTGCTTTCAGCCGTCGTACGCATTTTAGAGGCTATCTCTTTTTGACCTAACTGATTTCTGTAATTGTTTAGTGGCTCTGACATCCAATCATCGTATGATGACGCTATTTCATTTATCCAAACGGCGGCTATTACGGCTTTGTCTAAAAGATTCTCTGCATGAAATTGGTTTACCATACCAATTCCGGTCATTGCACTTGTGCCGTTTGTAACACTCAAACCTTCACGTATATGTATCTGCATAGGTTTAAGTCCAAGTGAATTCATTACATCAATAGAGTTTTGCCATGAGCCTTTGTAATGCACTTTGCCTTCTCCTATCAAGCATAGGGCTATGTGAGCAAGTTGTACCAAATCTCCGCTTGCACCTACACTTCCATGATTTGGTACGTATGGTATAATGTCTTCATTGATAAATGATTGTAATAGCAGAATAACATCTCTGTGGACTCCGCTCTTACCTTGTATAAGGCAACCTAAACGTGCTATCATGGTAGCCTTAACATCTGTATCGGGTAGGGGGTCGCCCATACCTGTTGAGTGGCTGCGGATTATATTGTATTGTAGCTGATTGAGTTCTTTGTCATCAATACGCCACTGTGCCATAGGTCCAAAACCTGTGTTTATGCCATATATTATCTTGCCTTTGGAGAACTCCCTTAAAAAAGCAAAACAATCATCCACTTTTGGCAGGTGAGAGTCAATGTTTAATTTCTTTGAATTAAATAAAATATCCTTTACCAAGTCAAGACTTAAATCCATCTCAGATGTTATTATTTTTTGTCTTCAAACGCATTTCTGAAACTGTCCATAAAATTGCCCGATAAAACAGTCTTGCTGAACCCTCCGTCATTATACAAAGTCTGCATAGTCAAACTTTTTGTATAGTCAGAAAACAGCATTACGCACAAGTTTGCACAATCTGTTGCAGTGGCTCTGCCAAGCGGTGCCATCTTATCTGCATATTTATGGAAATATTCCGTTTCAGGAAAACACTTCTCTGCTCTTGTTTGAGTGGGGGATTGTGAAATGGCGTTAATCCTCACTTTACGGAGTTGCCCGTATATACCACCCATATTTCTTACTATGCTCTCAAGTAAGGCTTTTGCATCACTCATTTCTCCGTAACCCTCCATAAACCTTTCAGAAGCAATGAATGATAGAGTAACAACAGATGCCCCCTCTGCAAGAGCATCTGTTTTTATACAAGTCTGCAATATTTTATGCAGCGATACTGCCGATACGTCCAACGTTGTGTTGTAGTATTCATAATTGGAATCAGGGTAGGCTCTATGCCTGCGCAAGTTTTGTGACATTGCCACAGAGTGGAGAATAAAGTCAATCTTACCACCCAAAATCTCCTGTGATTTTTCAAGCAGGTTCTCAATGTCTGAAACATTTGTGGCATCACAGGCTATTACAGTGCAACCTAATTCTGTGGCTGCACTGTTGGTTTCAGCCAATGATATTGCCTGCTCAGTGTTTGTTATTACAAACTCCGCCCCCTCTTGTTTGCAATGGTATGCAACATGCCACGCTAAGGAGTTTTTATCAATAATTCCGAATATTATACCCCTTTTGCCGTGCAATATGCCATTACCGGTACATTCCATAATCAGTATTGCTGACTTTGCATTCTCAAGTAACTCTTATAACGCCATTTAGCGTTATCTTCGGCGGCTTGGAACAACTCTTCAGCCTCTGTAGGATACTGTTTCATTACAGATGCGTAACGAACTTCACCCTTCAGGAAGTCCTTGAATCCTTCCCAATTAGGCTCTTTGCTGTCAAGCGTGAACGGATTCTTGCCCTCTGCCACAAGTGCAGGGTTGAATCTCCACAAGTGCCAGTATCCGCATGCAACTGCTTCAGCCTCTTCTGCCTGTGCCTTGCCCATACCTTTCTTAAGGCCATGGTTGATACAAGGAGCGTAAGCAATTATTATAGAAGGACCATCGTATGCCTCTGCCTCACGTATTGCCTTTAAGCACTGAGCGTTATCAGCACCCATAGCAACTTGTGCCACATATACATATCCGTATGTGGTGGCAATCATACCAAGGTCTTTCTTACGTACACGCTTACCTGCAGCGGCAAACTTGGCAATAGCACGAAGAGGTGAACTTCTAAGAGTCTGACCACATGTGTTAGAGTAAACCTCTGTATCAAGTACAAGAATATTTACATTCTTTCCCGATGCAATTACGTGGTCAAGACCGCCGTAACCTATATCGTAAGAGGCACCGTCACCACCAATTATCCATTGGCTGCGTTTTACAAGGTAACCGCTAAGTGCAAGTATTTGTTTGCTGTAGTCACAACCGCATTTCTCACATAGAGGAATGATTTTGGCTGCAAGTTCTTTTGATTTGGCTGCATCGTTGTGATTTTCAATCCAATCACGATACAAAGCCTTCATCTCATCTGTACATTTATCGCAGTTTTGAGCCTCTGTCATAATGTTTACAAGACGAGCCTGCATCTTTTCATTTGCAAGTTGCATACCTAAGCCATACTCACAGAAGTCTTCAAATAGTGAGTTAGCCCAAGCAGGACCTTGACCCTTCTCATTCTTTGTGTAAGGAGTTGAAGGAACAGAACCTGAATAGATTGAAGAACATCCGGTGGCGTTGGAAATAATCTCACGGTCACCAAATAGTTGTGAAATAAGTTTGACGTATCGAGTTTCACCGCAACCAGAGCAAGCACCTGAGAACTCAAAGAGTGGAGTAGCAAACTGAGAGTTCTTTGGATTGGCGGCAATGTCAACCAAGTCTTGTTTAGATTTAACATTGGCTACGCAGTAATCCCAGTTGGCAGCCTCTGCAAGTTGTCCTTCAAGAGGAACCATCTTAAGAGCAGGACCTCCAAGTTTTGGATTACCAGGGCAAACGTCAACACAGTTACCGCAACCAAGACAGTCCATAACGCCTACTTGCATACGGAACTTCATTCCCTTCATAGCAAGAGGTGCCTTCATCTCTATCATTGTGGCATTAAGACCGGCAGCCTCCTTGTCATCCAAAACAAACGGACGGATACAAGCGTGAGGACATACAAACGCACACTTGTTACATTGGATACAGTTCTCTGCATTCCAAACAGGTACAAATGCCGCTACACCACGTTTCTCACAGGCTGCTGTGCCTGGTTGCCAAGTACCGTCTTCAATGCCCTTGAATGCAGATACAGGCAGCAAGTCTCCGTCTTGTGCGTTGATAGGACGAACAATCTCCCTAACAAATGTTGAATCATTGTTTGCCTCTGCAGCGTCATCAGGCAAGTTAGCCCAAGCAGGGTCAATAGTAAGCTGCTTGTACTCACCGCCACGGTCAACTGCGGCGTTGTTCTTATCCACAACATCCTGACCTTTCTTACCGTAAGACTTAACAATAAACTTCTTCATCTGCTCTACAGCAAGTTCTACAGGAATAACGCCTGTGATACGGAAGAATGCAGATTGAAGAATAGTGTTGGTACGGTTGCCAAGACCAATCTCCTGTGCAATCTGAGTTGCATTGATATAATAGACAGTGATGTTGTTTTGAGCGAAGTAGCGTTTAACCTTGTTGGGCAGGTTGGCGGCAAGTGTGTCACCGTCCCAAACTGTGTTAAGAAGGAATGTTCCGTTCTTTTGCAGACCACGTGTAACATCATACATCTTGAGGTATGCCTGTACGTGACAAGCCACAAAGTTTGGTGTGTTAACCAAATAAGTGCTGCGGATAGGAGTGTCACCAAAACGCAAGTGTGAGCATGTGAAACCACCTGACTTCTTAGAGTCGTAAGAGAAGTAAGCCTGACAATGCTTGTTAGTGTTATCACCAATAATCTTAACTGAGTTCTTGTTAGCACCAACGGTACCGTCAGCACCAAGTCCGTAGAACTTAGCCTCAAACATACCTGCACCACCAAGAGCAATCTCTTCTTTCTTAGGCAGTGATGTGAATGTTACATCATCAACCACACCTATGCAGAAATTGTTTTTAGGCTCTTTCATTGCAAGGTTCTCATAAACTGCAAGAATTTGAGCAGGAGTAGTGTCCTTAGAACCAAGACCATAGCGTCCGCCAACTACAAGCGGAGCGTTCTCCATTCCGTAAAGAACATCCTTAACATCAAGATACATAGGCTCTCCGTTTGCTCCAGGCTCTTTTGTACGGTCAAGCACGGCAATACGCTTTGCAGATTTTGGAAGTGCTGCAAGGAAGTGTTTTGCAGAGAACGGACGATACAAATGAACTGCAACAAGTCCTACTTTCTCTCCCTTAGCCATAAGGTAATCTATAGTTTCACGAATAGCCTCTGTTACAGAACCCATTGCAATTATTACACGGTCAGCATCAGGTGCACCATAATAATTGAACAGTCCATACTCACGACCTGTAATTTTTGAAATCTCCTTCATATAGTTTTCAACTATTTCAGGAACAGCATTGTAGTATGGATTTGAAGCCTCTCTGTGCTGGAAGAAATGGTCTGGGTTTTCAGCCATACCACGCATAACAGGGTTTTGTGGATTCAAAGCCCTTGCACGGAACTCTGCCAAAGCCTTTTGGTCAATAAGCGGAGCCAAATCATCATTATCAAGAGCCTCAATCTTCTGAATCTCATGAGATGTACGGAATCCGTCAAAGAAGTTTACAAAAGGAACACGAGACTTGATTGTAGATAGGTGGGCAACACCAGCAAGGTCCATAACTTCTTGTACTGAACCTTCACAAAGCATTGCAAAACCTGTCTGACGGCAAGCCATCACATCCTGATGGTCACCAAAAATACAAAGTGCATGAGAAGCAAGTGTACGTGCAGATACGTGGAATACGCAAGGCAGTAACTCACCTGCAATCTTATACATATTAGGAATCATAAGGAGCAGACCTTGTGATGCTGTATAGGTTGTAGTAAGCGCACCTGCTTGAAGTGAACCATGAACAGCACCTGCGGCACCTGCCTCTGATTGCATTTCCTGAACTAAGACTGTCTCTCCAAAGATGTTTTTTCTTCCGGCTGCCGCCCAGTCATCAACGTACTCAGCCATTGTGGATGACGGTGTGATAGGGTAGATAGCGGCTACTTCAGAGAACATATACGATACATGTGCCGCTGCCTGATTACCATCACAGGTCAAAAATTTCTTTTCTTTTGCCATTTTTGATAAATTTTAAAAAGTTATATTTAGTTTGAATTTTGCTCAAAATCCACTTAAACTGCAAATATACAAATTTTAAATGAGAAATGAGAAATGAGAAAATTAAAAAAATCATTAATTCTCCTTTATTCTCTATATCTTATGTTCTTGTGTAATAAGTGTCTCCGCACCATATAAGACCAATAGGAGAGTAGCGGTGCATGGGAATCGTGGTACATTCCTTTAAGCCATTTGTGGTCAGGAATAATCTCTTTAAGTAGGAAAAGTAAAATTAGAGACGGCTTACCTAAAACGTTGGCTTTTTCTTTTATTGATTGAAGTGCTGATTTTTTCAAAATTGTTACAGGAAGTTGTAGCAGCGATGTTGGAGTAATGTCAATCCCTTCAAAAATCTGTTGCTTGAACTGAACGGGAATAGCGGTTTCAAACAAAGATTCAATAACATTAAGAGAATATACAACAGCCTCTCTCATAATGCTGTCAGAGCCTCCAAACTTACAGATTTGTTCAATCCTGTTCCAATTTATTTTTCTTGACAAAATAAATTCGTTTATGTCACTCAAATTTCTGAGATACATGACACCAACTTGTTTGTAATCAAGGTAATTGTTTGTGCATAAATGAATTACCTGCATCTCGTCTGAGTGTACATATAAATTGTTCTGTATTTTCTTTGCCGTTTCAAAAGCATACGATGCCACATTGTCCGCACCTTCACCCACATAAAATTTCCAGTGAATATCAACAAATTGAGAGTTTTTCGCTTCCCCATAATACAGATAGTGCATAGTCTTATAACACCCATCATTCATTATGTTGTGTGCCTTTGATTTAAGCCCAGGCCAATTGTCTGAATGCCAATTACTTGATGTCAGTGCATTCCATACAGTGTCTCTGTCCTGTTTTTGAACTAAAATGTCAATGTCAGCCAAGTGACGGGCACCCAAATCCTGATAAAAATCATAGATAAGGGAAGAGCCTTTCACCAAAATTATTTTTGTGCTGTAGCAGAGATTTGAAATGTTTTCAATAAGTCTTTTGAATTGCGTGTTTCTAATAGACACCTGATAGTAGATACTTTTCAGCCTCTTTTCTATGTTGTCAGGAAGAATGCTAAGTAAACCGTTGTTTCTCAGATTGTTATAAATAAAATTCTCAATTTTATGCACCGATGCCAACTTGCATACAAAAGCCCAATTAACTTTTGTAGCCAAGTCCTTTACCTGTAATTGTTGCTCGTCAGAAAGATTCTGACGACACAACAATAATAATATGGACTCTTCATAATTCATAAGTATGCACAAGCAAAGGAGAAAGGAGAGATTTATTTCTCATTTAACTTTTCTATCCAGCGTCTTGCATTGACAAACGCCTCAACCCACGGTGTAATTTCATCATTTCTGCCCTCAGGATAGCAACCCCATTGCCAAGGGAAGATTGCACGCTCAAGGTGTGGCATCATAGCAAGGTGACGACCGTCAGCAGAGCAGATACCTGCCACATCAAAGTCAGAACCGTTAGGGTTTGCAGGGTAGCCGCTGTAGCAGTATTTAGCCACAATGTTATATTTGTCCTCACCCATAGGCAGAGAGAATTTGCCCTCTCCGTGAGCCACCCAGATTCCAAGTCTGCTTCCCTTTAGAGAAGAGAACATAACTGAATTGTTTTCAGGTATCTGTACCCCGATAAACTCAGATTCAAACTTATGAGAGTTATTATGAAGCATCTTTGTGCGTTTGCTATGCTCTGGGTTTACAAGGTTAAGCTCAACCATAAGCTGACAGCCGTTGCATATACCAAGACTCAGAGTATCAGGACGTTTGTAGAAATTCTCCAAAGCCTTTTTAGCCTTCTCATTATAGCGGAAACCGCCAGCCCAGCCTTTGGCACTGCCAAGAACATCGGAGTTAGAGAAACCACCGCAGAATACAATCATATTAACATCTTCAAGAGTCTCTCTGCCTGATGCCAAGTCTGTCATGTGAACATCTTTAACATCAAAGCCGGCAAGGTAGAGAGAGTATGCCATTTCACGCTCGCCGTTTGTACCTTTTTCACGAATAATGGCTGCCTTTGCCTTAGATTCTCCGTGTACACGGCTAAGCCCGAATTGAGACAATTTGCCGGAGAAACTGTTGCGTATATGAAGGTCAAGAGGCTGTTTCTTATAGTTCTCAAAACGCTCCAATGCACATTTCTCACCGCTTTGACGGCGGTCAAGAAGGTATGATGTGTGATACCATACATCACGCATTTTGTCAATCTCAATGCTTAAATGTTTGTCATCCTTTGTAATTTCAAGTGTGCGTACATCAGTTGGATATCCTATTTTTGCAAAACCTATGCCTGCATTCTTCAATATCTTTTCAACCTTATTGCTCTCCTTAACCTGAATACATACACCAGGGTTCTCTGCAAACAGAATCTTAACCAAATCCTTTTCTGCAAGACCAGAGAAGTTTACCTTAAGACCACCTTCCTTGTTGGCAAATGTCATTTCAAGAAGCGTTGTAACAATACCGCCAGCCGATATGTCATGACCTGCAAGTATAAGTCCTTTGTCTATAAGGTCTTGAATAGTGTTGAACGCGTCTGCAAAATATTCCGCATTCTTGACTGTTGGAACTTTTGAGCCCACAGCCTGAAGTGTCTGATACAAAACAGAACCACCAAGTTTAAGTGAGTCAAATGAAAAGTCTATGTAGTAAATGTCTGTCTTCTTGTCTTTTACAATAACAGGAGATACAGTCTTCTTAACATCGCTTACCTCTGCTCCTGCCGATATAATTACCGTACCAGGGGCATAAACCTTATCCTTGCCGTATTTTTGTGTCATTGACAGACTGTCCTTACCTGTAGGAATGTTTACACCTAGCGCACAGGCAAAGTCAGAACAAGCCTCAACAGCCTTGTACAGTCTTGCGTCTTCTCCTGGATTCTTGCAAGGCCACATCCAGTTGGCAGAGAGTGATACACTGCTCAGTCCGTTCTTTAGCGGAGCCCAGACAATATTTGTAAGTGCCTCTGCAATAGATAATACAGAACCATTTTCAGGTGCTGCAAGTGCCGCTACAGGTGCGTGACCTATTGATGTTGCAATACCGCTTGTACCTGTGTAGTCAAGTGCAACAACGCCGCAGTCACTAAGCGGTAACTGGATTTCTCCCTGACACTGCTGACGGGCTATTTTACCCGTTACGGAGCGGTCAACCTTATTTGTAAGCCAATCCTTGCAGGCAACACTTTCAGTTGTAAGCACATTCTTAAGGTATTCATCAATCTTTGATTCTGAAACCTTAGGCTCTGCAAATTTCTCATCTATAGTATTATCCTTAATAACGGTGCGAGGAGGGTTGCCAATCATCATCTCAAGTTTGAGGTTAATAGGTTTCTCTCCATTCTGTTTCTCAAACACAAAATCCATATCGCCTGTAGTTTCACCCACAACATACATAGGGGCACGCTCACGGTCAGCAATACGTTTTACAAGTTCAAGGTTCTCCTCATCAATAAGCATACCCATACGCTCTTGGCTCTCATTACCAATTATTTCCTTATCAGAAAGGGTAGTGTCACCAATAGGCAGTTTGCTCATATCTATCTTGCCTCCGGTGCTTTCAAC
>JAZUKL010000083.1:0-5967 GCA_045643245.1 Candidatus Enterocola sp. | reverse complement strand
CCAGGCAAAAAATATGGCTGTAACACCTATTATCAGTATCGGCATGCCACCCCTAATTACCAGATACAACCCTGTAAGTATGGATATACATAATGTAATTATACAGGCTATTAACATTTGTTTTTTACTTACGATGCCTTCAGCAAGTGCTCTGCTGAAACCTATGCGTCCTTTTTTATCGGAGCCTCTTACATAGTCATAGTAGTCATTTATAAGATTTGACAACACCTGAAGGCTTACGGCACATAGTAAAGTTACTATGGCATACGATGTTATTATATAGGGTGTTATAATTAGTCCCACAAGCACAGGACATATAGAAGCAAATAGTGTTTGCGGTCTTATTATCTTTAGCCAAACAAGAGTTTTATTCATTGGGGTAATGTATTATAAATCAGATGGTTTATATACATGCTCCGCATTGTGGAACACATATCTTTGGCTATATAGAAGAATACCTGCAAGAACTGCACCTAAAAAGTCTGCAATGGTGCATGATGTCCAAACACCGTAAAGTCCGGGCAGTCCTAACGATTCAAAAATAGGAGGAACTATGTAGCATAGTGGCAATAGGAAGAACAGTTGTCGGGAAAGACTGGTTACTATTGACACCCAAGGCTTGTCTATGGCTTGGAAAAAGTTTGTATTTGTTATATGGAACGCAATGAACGGGAACATTGACATCATAAACCTTATGGCTGGTACACTTGTTGCCATAAGTTCTGTATCTTTTGTGAACACACGTACAAGCAGTTCCGGAATAGAGAGACAGACAATGCTACATATCAAGCCAATAGCCACACATATTTTAGCGGTAAGTGCATAAATGCCTTTGAGCCTGTCTGTATGACCTGCCCCGTAGTTATAGCCGGCGATAGGCTGCATTCCCTGACATATTCCAAGTATAAAAAGAAATGTGAAATTGGCATAACTGTTAACTATTCCAAATGCACCAATGGCATAATCTCCGCCGTATTTAAGCAGTTGTGAGTTTAGTAGGGCAACCACACCTGCGGCAGTAAGGTTCATGAGGAACGGACTTAAGCCTATCATAAGTACATTCTTGAAAATAAATAGTTTAGGTTGCCAAGCGTGCAGTTTGTATCTGATGAATGAACTTTTGCTTACAAAGTGAAGAATTGACACAATGGTGGTTATTATCATTGATATGGTTGTTGCCCATGCGGCACCTGCAATGCCCAAATGTAATCCGAATATGAATATCGGGTCCAAAATTACATTCAGTATGGCACCGCCTCCAAGTATATACATGCATCTTTTAGGGTATCCTGTAGCCCTGATTAACCCTGTAAGGTTAAGAGTTACAGTCATAAGCACCATACCTGGCAATACGATGTTCATATATTCAAGAGCATACTGAATGGTGTCTTGTGTTGCACCAAAAAGCATTAGTATTTTTTTCATAAATCCGTATCCGAAAATCAAAAGCAAAACACCTAATATAATAGTCAGAATAGTGGAGTTTCCAAGTATTTTTTCTGCCCAACGAATATCTTTCTTACCAAGAACTATTGATATTCTTGCTGCAGAACCAACACCTACAAGAGAGCCGAATGCATGGATTACATTCATAAGCGGGAATGTGATGGCAAGACCTGCAATGGCAAGCGGACCAACGCCTTGACCTATGAATATGCGGTCTGCAATATTGTAGACAGATGCAATCACCTGACTTATTACAGACGGTAAGGCATACATGAGCAGTAATTGTCCAATTGGTTTCTGCTCAAGTTCAAGTGTTTTATTGTCAGTGTCACTTATTGTCATTGTTCCCTGTTTTACCCCGATGCACAAATTTACCTAAACGTTTGGCTTTTTCCCATTCAGCCTTACGTTTTTCATACTCTTCATAATGTTTTTCAAGAAAATTGTCAGCCATAGCGGCACAAAGTTACAAAAAATCTTGTTTTTTTTGCGTTTAGGTTAATGTAGTTTTGCTTCTTTCCATAGAGCGTTCATTTCTTCAAACGATAGTTCATTAACTGTTTTTCCCTGTTCTTTGGCCTTAGCCTCAATGTAGTTAAAACGCTTTATAAACTTCTGATTAGTGCGTTCAAGGGCATTATCGGGGTTAATTTTATAGAGGCGTGCCGCATTAATTATACTGAACATAAGGTCACCGAATTCCTCTTCAATTCGCTTGGAAATTGCTTGTAGTTTGTCTGTATCAGTTTCAGAATCTTGTAGTTTTGATTGCTTTGAAATTTCTTCTTCCACTTCAGATATCTCTTCCTTAACTTTTTCCCAAACGTCCTCTTTCTGTTTCCAATCAAATCCGGCACTACGGGCTTTATCTTGAATTCTGTACGCCTTAATAAGAGAGGGTAGTGAGTCAGGTACTCCGCCAAGAACTGTCTTTCCTTTACCCTCTTGTAGCTTCAAAATTTGCCAATTCCTTATCACTTCAGCGGAAGAATCTGCCTGAGCAGAGCCAAAAACGTGCGGATGACGGTGTATCATCTTGTCACTCAAATGGTTACATACATCTGCTATATTAAATGAATTTTTCTCTTCTGCAATTTTGGCGTAAAAAAGAATGTGGAGTAGTACATCTCCTAACTCTTCACAGATTCCGGCATCATCTTTTTTGATAATTGCATCGCAAAGTTCAAAGACTTCCTCTTGTGTCAGAATTCTAAGTGATTCATTAGTTTGCTTTTTATCCCAAGGACACTCACTGCGGAGACGGTCCATTATATCTCCGATTCTTTCAAATGCTTCAAGTTTTTTCTTTTCCATAATATAATTGGGTCAAAGAACCCGCCCAACAACTATACATCTCATCCGTCATCTCAACATTCCATCCGTCATCTCGAGCGAAGCGAGAGATCTTATAGGGTAGAGTAGTTTCATAATTTTCAACTACAAATTTATGAATTAAAAAATTTTCACGCAAAAAAAGTTAAAAACAGCCGATACAAATGTTTCAGCGGAATCAAGGCATTTTGTAAACGTTGTGATTATTTACAAATGTATTTGTCGTGTATAATATACAATAATATAATGCAAGTTCAATGCTGTACAAATGTATACCGATGTAAAAATGTATATAAAATGAATATGCAGGAATATTTATAATATACTATAATGAACTCATATTCAGTCATATATATATGTATATATAAACTGCTGCTTGTAATAATATGCATATATGATGTATTATTTATATAAATTGTAACAATTTTGTAACATAAACAATATAATGTATTGTTATTCAATTAAAAATACTCTTTTATGTAGAGTATAACTATAATTAAATAAGTACTTATATTGCAATATATGATTTAGGACTAACATATTAATGTTACAATAGTAATTTACTGATGTAACTAATATTTGTAAAATTTAACATTATAATTTTTTTGAATGTTAAATTAATTTTTTTACATTTGTACTTTGAAATTTGATTCCAGATTGATAAAAATTATGATAGAAAAATTCAAGAAAATTTTAGAGAAAGAGAACCTTCAACCTCGTGAACTTGCAGCAAAACTTGATGTTCAGCCATCTGCCATTTCTCATATATTAAATGGACGTAACAACCCTGGAGTGGCGATTTTGCAAAAAATTATGACTGCTTTTCCTAACATTAATCCGGAGTGGCTGCTACTTGATAAGGAGCCAATGTATAAGAATGAGAAGGCTTTTCAGCGTGATTTATTCAATCAGGAATATAGTGAACCTTCAAAAATTGAATTCTCAGAGCGTCAAGAATCTGTTTCTTCTAATAAAAATTCTGTGAAAACAATTGAACCTCAAACAATTATAAAAGAGGTTGTAACCACTTTGCCACCTAAAGAGATTTTACGTATTGTAGTTTATTATTCAGACAATACATTTCAGGAGTTCAAATAATGGTGATTACTCGCTTCGCTCGTGATTAACGGCTTCGCCTCAACATACAAACAAGTTTGTCTGTGTTCGGCTTGCACGTTAATTTGTTGAAATTGTTAAAAACTTTTAACTCCTAAACTCTTAAACTCCTGAACTTTTAACTACCTTTGTGCAAATAACAGATATTTGCATTGATGTTGAAGAAATTTGAACTTTCACTGACCATAGTTGAGAACAAACCTCTCAACAATTCATTTTTTAAGCTTATTCTAACGCATTCAGAGCCACTTCCTAAGATGGTTCCGGGACAGTTTGTGGAAGTTAAGGTTGATAATACTCCAAGTGTGTATCTGAGGCGTCCCATATCAATAAATGACGTTGATTATAAAGCAAATACAATGTCACTTATAATAAAGAACGTTGGAGACGGTACAAATGCTCTGTCAAAGCGGTCAAAAGGAGAAAAAATCAATATTCTTTTGCCATTAGGTAACGGATATACCTTAATAGAGAAAGGTAAGGCTTTGCTTGTCGGTGGGGGCGTGGGTATTGCTCCGTTGCTGTATTTGGGCAAAAAACTGTGTTCTAACGGTGTTGATGTTGCGTTTCTGTTAGGCTTTAAGGTTAAGTCAGATATGATTGATTTGAGCGACTATGAGGCGGTTGGCAATGTCTTTATTACAACTGAGGACGGTTCTGTAGGGGTAAAGGGGTTTGTTACAAATCATTCCTGCATTAAAGAGCATTATGATATGATGTATGTTTGTGGTCCTACCCCGATGATGAAAAATGTGGCTAAAGAGGCCATTGCTACAGGCACAGAGTGTGAGGTGTCTCTTGAAAATATGATGGCTTGCGGTTTAGGTGCATGCTTGGGTTGTGTTACACAGACAAAGGAAGGGCATAAGTGTGTTTGTTCTGACGGACCGGTGTTTAGAATTGGTGAATTGGTGAACTGGTGAATCGGTGAATCGATTAACCGATTCCACGATTAACCGAATAAACAATATATGATTGATACAAAAATAAAAATAGGAGAGTTGGTGTTAAGGAATCCGGTGATGACCGCATCGGGTACTTTTGGGTATGGAACAGAGTACAAGGACTTTGTTGACTTTAGGCGAATAGGTGGTATAATTGTAAAGGGAACTACACTTCGCAAAAGAGAGGGGAATCCTTATCCACGCCTTGCAGAGGTCTCAAGTGGCATTTTGAACACAATTGGGTTACAGAATAAGGGGGTTGATTATTTCATTGAACATATATACCCTGAGATTAAGGATTATGATACAAATATAATTGTAAATGTCTCTGGAACCTGCCCTGAAGACTATGCCGAGTGTGCTGAAAAGTTGGCATCGCTTGAAAAGATTCCTGCTATTGAGGTGAATATCTCTTGCCCTAATGTCAAGCAGGGAGGTATGACAATTGGGGTGAATTGTGCCGCCGCTGGCAGCGTTATTAAGGCGGTAAGAAAGGCGTATCATAAAACAATGATAGTAAAGCTTACTCCTAATGTTACTGATATTACAGAGATTGCACGGGCGGTTGAGGCAGAAGGGGCTGACAGTGTGTCACTTATCAATTGCTTAAACGGTATGGCTATTGATGCTGAAAGGCGTAAACCTATTTTATCAATGGTTACAGGCGGATTGTCAGGTCCTTGTATAAAGCCTGTTGCTCTTAGAATGGTTTATCAGGTGTCTAAGGCTGTAAAAATACCTGTTATTGGGTTAGGAGGCATATCTAATGCCACCGATGCTGTAGAGTTTATGCTTGCAGGTGCCTCTGCCATTGAAATTGGTACTGCAAACTTTATAGACCCGTCAGTCAGCATGAAAGTTGCGGCAGGAATAGAGGAGTACCTTGAAAGGCACGGGTATAAATCAGTTAGAGAGATTATTGGGGCGCTGGAGGTTAGTTAATAGTGAATAGTGAATTTTTGGAGTAGTGAGAGGAGAACAAGTTTACTTGTTATCCCGAGTCACGATAAAAATCATTAAACGAAGTTTAATAATAAAGAATAGTTAAAATTTTATGATAAGTAGAAGTTTATATATACCCATAACAGTGCGTCTGCACCCACGCAGTCGTATAGTGGGAGGGACCCGT
>JAZUKL010000082.1:0-34511 GCA_045643245.1 Candidatus Enterocola sp. | reverse complement strand
AACGTGTCAAAAGCGTACGTGGTACGCACTCCGTTTGCACTTATTGTAATAAGATTCTCTGTATCAGCATAGCAGTAGCATACTGCAAGAGCAAGAGATAATGTTAATGTTGTTAGTTTTTTCATATACTTTTGTTTATATTATGTGTTTTCGAGAAAATAGGACATAAAAAAAGCGGGACTGTCATTGCTGTCCGTCCCGTGTATCAAGGCTCTGGTAAGCCCACTTCAATAGTCCGAACAACAAGAAGCCCACGCCGTATGTAACTGCTACAGCCGTGCTGTTAGCGAATATACATACCCGCAGGACATTCATTGTTGCTATGCTCCGATTGAAGTTGAATTTACCAGATTCTGATACACCAGAACAAAGCGTCAATAAACGCCTATTTTATGTCTAACGAGGCTCGTTTGCCTCTGTAAGCCCACCCAGCCGCTCAATTATATGAGCAAATCAGCGTGGACAACACCACAAAGTTACACAAACGAAAGCAAAAAACCAAAAAAAATTGTACGATGGTACTTGGAAACTTGTTTACATAGTACCAGAGTACAACTTTTATAAAAAACGGAACGTTTTTGGTTTTTGCTGAGTGACAGTTAACTTCACGAGTGGCATAGCCACGAGTAAAGTTACACAAAAAATAATAGTTTTGACAAATATTTTATGGTTTTAGGCAGCCGATAGGCACAACATACACACCATCGGTTTTACGAACTCCTGCATATTTTCCAACAGCGGTAAGAACCATTAGGAATGATGGGGCTTTCATTTTTGTTGTGTCTATCTTAGATGCAAGTTCCTTTAGGGTTGTAACACCCTTCTCTATATGGCTTGTACCTCCTAATTTAATTTCAACCAAGCCATAAGTACCATCGCTTCTATGTATAACGGCATCACATTCCAAACCCGACGAATCTCGGTAATGACACACCTCTCCATCCAATGCATCCGCATATATTCGCAAATCACGAACTGCCATTGCCTCAAAGAAAAATCCAAATAAGTGTAAGTCGTTTATTAAATCGTTTGGACTTACAGCCAATGCTGACGTGGCAATACTGGGATCAATAAGATAGCGCGTATTTGAGTTTTGTATTGCAGTTTTACTACGGATATTCGGATTCCAAGCGGGCATATCCTCTATGACAAATAGTTTACGCAAAGCATCTGCGTAGTCTGCAATAGTCTCATCACTAATGCTTTGATTGTCATTTTGAAGAATGTCTTCTTTCATTTTGCAATAACTTACTGCACTACCTTGATTGCGTGCATACGAACGTAGCAAAAGCCTAGTACGCTCGCTACTGCGACGAACCTTATCCACACGATGAACGTCCACCTTATAAATGGCTTCAAAATAATCACGTGCCTCACCTAACGCCAATTTGTCTTTTAAAAGAGTAGCACGAGGCCAGCCACCACGACAGAGTAGAAATGCAACATCTTCCAACATAAGATGATTTTCTTGAGACTCAATCTCTTTACCCTCGAATATTTCTTGTAAACTGATGCTACCGGTAGATTCCCCTGATTCCCATAAACTCATCGGACGCATAAACAAACGTCCTATACGACCAGTACCGCTGTGCCTGAGTTTTTCCTGCTCAACAGGAACACTACTTCCTGTTAGAATAAATTGACCGAAAGGATCACGTTTATCTACCTCGCTACGAACCATATCCCATAGAACAGGAATACTCTGCCACTCGTCAATCAGACGAGGAGTCTCTCCCTCCAATAATTTTTTGGGGCGGAATTGTATATCATCCTCCGCTTCTGCCAAGATACTGCTGTCACCTAAATCCAACAAACTACCCGCAACTTGCTTAGCTGTTGTTGTCTTGCCACACCACTTAGGACCTTCTATTAAGATGGCTCCTTTTGCTTGCAATTTCTGCTCAAGAAGAGCATCTGCCACTCGATGTTTGTACTTCATAACTCAAGTTTTCAAAAATATAGCACAAATGTACTATAATATAGTGATATCAGCAAATTATTCGGAAACTTTTTATGATTTTATTCGGAAACTTTTTGTAAATATTCCCAGGGCTTAAGGGTATATTTTTCTCCTTTCTTGAATTTTGACAGTTCAGGAATGTTCTCCTTTATGGTAAATGTAATCTCTTCATTGCTTAGATTTGCAATGTAGAACACAGTGTCATCATCAAGAATTCTTGAACATGCAATAATCTCTTTAGGGTTGCTTGTTTTATAAACCTTCCATTCTCCGCCCTTTTCTCCAGCCATTAAAGCCTTGTGCTGATGTTTAAGTGTGTTCAAATCCTTGTAGAAATTAAACCACTCTTCATTATATGGGGCAGGTGTGTCTTTTTTGAAAAATTCAAAACGATGGTCATAACCGTATTCCTGACCAGTGTATATAAGTGGCATGCCTGGTACAATATAACATAAGGTGGCAAATGCCTTCACTCCGTCTCCGTAACGCTCAAATTCAGTACCGTCCCATGAGTTGCGGTCATGATTTGTCAAATGGTTCATTTGGTAGGCATCGGGGCCAAAATTTGTCTTTTGAATATTTACCATGGAATCAATAAGGGAAGCACCTTTGTTGCCTTTATAAATCTCTTCAAACAGACCGCTTAAAGGCCAATTGTAAACCATATCAAACGCTCCGTCACATAGTTCTGTATTGGCACCTTCAGCCAAGAAGAACAGCGGTTTTATATCTGTAAGTTGCTTGCGTGCTTCAAGCCAGAAATCCATTGGCACCATAAATGCCACATCACAGCGGAAACCGTCAATATCACACTCTTTCACCCAAAATTTCATGGCATCAATCATAGCGGCACGCATCTCAGCATTGTCATAGTTTAATTTATATGTGTCTGTCCAGCCCCAATCCTGAATAAGTTCCCCCTCATCATTGCGGGCATACCAATCAGGGTGCTCATTAAACCAAACATTATCACATCCTGTGTGGTTGGCAACCCAATCAATAATAACCTTTATGCCCATTGAGTGTGCTGTGCTTACCATATTCTTGAAATCCTCAATAGTTCCCATTTCAGGATTTATTTCAGTATAGTTCTGAGACGCATAGTAACTGCCAAGTTCCCCTTTACGGTTAAGTTCAGAGATTGGGTTTATTGGCATGAACCAAAGAATGTCAACTCCAAGTTCCTTCAACTTAGGCAGGTTTTGCTCAGTAAATGTGGTAAGTTTGCTGTCTTCAGTAGCCTGTCTCCAGTTAACTTCATAAATTACGGCATCGGCTGTCCATTCAGGTTTTTCCGTTGCATGTCTCATTTCACTCTCATTTTGTTCATTGCCGATACATGATGTTACGGCAAGTGTAGTGGCTGTAAGAATAGCCATTGCTAATGATTTTTTCATAGTTTTATTTATTTTAACTTTCAAAATTACAATATTTTTAAATAATAATTGCATAAAATTTCATTTTTTTGTAATTTCGCTCCCCATTAGAGTAATAGTATTATGGAACATAAGTTATTTGTTTATAACACACTGAAGCGTAAGAAAGAGCAGTTTATTCCGTTGCACAGCCCTTATGTGGGTATGTATGTGTGCGGACCTACAGTTTATGGAGACGGGCATTTGGGTCATGCCAGACCTGCAATTACCTTTGACCTGCTGTTCCGTTGGCTTCAGATGCTTGGATATAAGGTGCGTTATGTACGTAATATTACTGATGTAGGCCATCTTGAACACGATGCCGATGAAGGAGAGGACAAAATAGCAAAGAAGGCAAGGCTTGAACAAAAAGAGCCAATGGAAGTTGTTCAATACTATCTTAACCGCTATCACAAGGCTATGGAGGCTCTCAATGTCTTGCCTCCGTCAATTGAGCCTCATGCCTCAGGGCATATAATAGAGCAGATTGAGTTTGTGAAAAAGATTCTTGATGCAGGATATGCTTACATATCTGACGGTTCTGTCTATTTTGACGTCAAAAAATATGACAAAGACCACCATTATGGTATACTTTCAGGCAGAAACATTGATGAACTATTAGAAACCACAAGGGCTCTTGACGGACAGCAGGAGAAGCATTGTGCTATGGACTTTGCACTTTGGAAAAAGGCTCAGCCTGAACATATTATGCGTTGGCCTTCTCCATGGAGTGACGGATTTCCGGGTTGGCATCTTGAGTGCTCAACAATGGGTACAAAATATCTTGGACAGGAGTTTGATATACATGGAGGCGGTATGGACCTTGTCTTTCCTCACCATGAGTGTGAAATTGCCCAGTCAACAGCCGCTCTTGGACATGAGAGTGTACATTATTGGATGCACAACAATATGATTACCATTAACGGTCAGAAGATGGGCAAGTCATTAGGTAATTTCATTACACTTGACGAGTTCTTTACAGGCAGTCATAAGTTGCTTGACCAGGCATACAGTCCTATGACAATCCGTTTCTTCATTCTACAGGCTCAATACAGAAGTACCGTTGATTTCAGCAACGATGCCCTGAAAGCCTCTGAAAAGGGATATCAAAGACTTATGGAGGCGTACAACCGTCTTCAGACACTCAAATCATCCGCAGTATCAACAGTAGATGTTAAGAACCTAAGACAGCAGTGTACTGATGCCATGAATGATGACCTTAACTCACCTATTGTAATTTCCAATCTGTTTGAAGCCGCAAAGGCAATAAATGCAGTTGCTGACGGAAACGCCACAATAAGTGCAGAGGATTTGGATGAGTTAAAAACCACATTCAAACTATTTATTGAAGATGTTTTAGGATTAAAGAATGACACACAAGCCCAAGCAGGTTCATCGTCCGATGCTTATAAAAAGGCCGTTGACCTATTGCTTAATATGCGTCTTGAGGCAAAAAAGAACAAGGATTGGGCTACAAGTGATAAAATACGCAACTCATTACAGGAACTTGGATTCACTATTAAGGATACCAAAGACGGTTTTGAGTGGTCATTGTAGCCGTAATTTAGAGCAAAGCGAAAAATCTGTCGCTTTTTGCAAAAAAATTTGGTAGTAAAGGAATTTTGATTTACCTTTGCATCACTTTCAGAAGAAAGAAGTAGTTGGCGCTATCGTCTAGTGGTCTTGGACGTCGCCCTCTCACGGCGAAGATCCCGGGTTCGAATCCCGGTGGCGCTACTTAAACAAGGAAAGGTTGGAACAATAGTGTTCTGACCTTTTATTCAATTTACAACTATGGTACGCAAATTTGATTTTCTGGTTATCGGCAGCGGTATTGCCGGTATGAGTTTTGCACTTAAAGTTGCCGATAAAGGCAAGGTTGCAATACTTTGTAAAACAAAACTTGAAGAAGCCAACACAAATCTTGCACAAGGTGGAATTGCATCTGTAACAAAACTTACAGATAAATTTGACAACCATGTCAATGACACCCTTATTGCCGGTGACGGTGCATGTGATGAGGCTGTTGTGCGTATGGTCATTGAAAACGCCCCTTCCCAAATAGAGGAACTTGTGCATTGGGGTGTTGATTTTGACAAAGATGAAAACGGTAATTTTGACCTGCATAAAGAGGGAGGACATTCAGATTTCCGTATTCTTCACCATAAGGACAGTACAGGTGCGGAGATTCAGCATTCCCTTGTAAAACGTATTCAGGAGCACCCTAATATTGAGGTGTTTGAAAACTATTTTGCAATAGACATAATTACTCAGCACCATCTTGGACAACTTGTAAAACATACCACTCCAAATATTGAATGCTATGGTGTGTATGTTCTTAACCCTAAGACACGCAGGGTACACACATTCCTCTCTAAAGTAACCATGATGGCTACAGGTGGCATAGGGCAGATATATCAAACCACTACAAACCCTTCAATTGCCACAGGCGATGGTATATCAATGGTATATAGGGCAAAAGGTATTGTAAAGGATATGGAATTTGTACAATTTCACCCTACCAGCCTTTATAATCCTGCTGAGCGTCCTTCATTCCTTATTACTGAAGCGATGCGCGGATACGGAGCGGTTCTAAGGAATATTAAAGGCGAGGAGTTTATGTATAAATATGACAAGAGAGGTTCTCTTGCTCCACGTGATATTGTGGCACGTAGCATAGACACTGAAATGAAACTTGCAGGCTGTGATTACGTGTATCTTGACGTTACCCACAAACCTGCTGAGGAGACTAAGGAGCATTTCCCAATGATTTATGACAAGTGCCTTAGCCTTGGAATTGATATAACTAAGGATTATATACCTGTAGTGCCTGCGGCTCACTATCTGTGCGGTGGCATTAAGGTTGATATGAACGCCCGCACCACAATCAATCATTTGTATGCGGCAGGAGAATGCTCATGTACAGGACTTCACGGAGCAAACCGACTTGCTTCAAACTCACTGCTTGAGGCTATTGTGTATGCTGATAAGGCTGCAAAAGATTCATTAAAAATAATTGACAGCATAAAAATCAATGATAATGTGCCTCTATGGAACGATGCAGGCACAAGCCTTAATGAAGAGATGGTGCTTATTACTCAAAGTGAGAAAGAGGTTGGTCAGATTATGAGCAACTATGTTGGCATAGTACGCTCAAATTTGAGGTTAAAACGTGCGTTTGACCGTCTTGAGATACTTTATAAAGAGACGGAAGAGTTATTTGACCGCTCTGTTGTTACAAAAGAACTTTGTGAATTACGTAATATCATTAATGCCGGCTACCTTGTAATTAAAATGGCAATGGAGCGGAAAGAGAGCCGAGGGCTACACTACACTATAGATTATCCAACAAAGATTGAATAAAAAAATTGAGAGGCTTTTTCAAGTCTCTCAATTTTTTGTTTACCTCAATCCTATTATTTCTTATAGAATCGTGCGGAAGCCTTATTTCCGTTATTGTCAATCAGCAATAGCTGATAAGGTTCTCCACTTGGAGCAAGACGGCTTACATCTATTGAATTTCCATCAATTTCAAACGTTCCGCAATCAACACCACCTATAGTGTATACATTGCCAAGGTAGAATTCCTTATCACTTACAATAGACATTGTACCGCTGGTAGGATTAGGCATTAATGAGACACCAGAGGTGGTATTAGTCTCCAATATGCCCGTGGTACAATCTGTGGCATCCTCTATATAAATAAGGTTGTCTCCATATTTTAATTTAATAAATACATGGTAACAACCTGCAACATTACATTTTATGCCAGTGCTTGATGCCGTGAACTTTTCATACGCCCCATACGGGTCTATAGTAGGAATTGCGAATTCAGCATTGTTAACTTTATCGTAAGCAGTAATATTATCTCCAACATTTAGAGGAACTTTAGCCATATATTGGTCCCTCTCTTGAAAATCCTTCTCTCCTGTAGGCTCAGCAGGATAGTCTGTCTTTCCGTTCACACGTACATAATATTGTGTATCAGGTGTATCTCCACATTTAACAGGGGTGATTTCTTCTTCGCTCATACCAGTACCGTCCCAGCAGTAATCTGCTGATGTTGACAAATCAACGGTTTGATGTCCGTTGTTATTATCGTTGAATATCAGATTTATAGGGAATGCGGTAGTTTCAGTTATGGTGTATGAATATGCGGCTCCCTGTTTTGAGAGTGCCTTGCCAGGCCAATCGCCAAGTATTCCTTTGCCTTCTGAGTCCCAAACATAAAGTGAAACGGCACTCCAGTTAGAAGGAGCCTTAAACTGAACAGTAATACCTTCAGGCTCAATATTTGTGTATAGACCACCAGTAACTACATCTGATTGTTTAGTGCCGTCTATTGCAATAGCACTTATATAAAGTTTATCACTTGTAACCGCAATAGGACCAGTGTACTTGGTAGATGATGCGGTAGGTTTGTCAGGTGTTCCTCCTATCTTAGTTGTGTAATAGATTGTACCCTTATTGGCTGATAGTGTTACAGACTTAGTGTAGCCGCTAGTTGGATTCATAGTAACTGACGGATTGTCATCTACAGGAACTGTGGTATAGTATGCCCAGCCGTCACCTGGGTCTTCAAATTTCCACTTGTAACCACTTGGGGCAGACCAACCACTACCAATATAGCAGTATAAGGTACCTTTTGTACCAGTTACTTTGCAATAAAAGTAAGAGCCAGTACCTGACGCTTCGTTAACAGTTGATGTATTTGTTATTCCGCAGGCGTTGCGTGCGGCAACCATCTTCTTAATATCCTCCTTGCACATTACCCAGTGAGGATAGAATACACAAGGAACACCAGGAAGTGCAATTATATATGCGTTTGCCTGAGTCCAGTTACCACCAAACCTATTGTTCCCATCTCTAAAGGTGTCGTGATTCTCAACAAAATTCACCGCATTCTGTTTTTTGTCGCCTAAAAGACCGGAACCTCCATCGCCGTCTCCTCCTTTTGCCAAAGCCGCCATTCTGCCCCAATTACCCGAAGCAAGGCCGTTGTTAAGTCCGTTGTATTTTATATTGAAATTGAACGCATTAGTATTGTTGCTGCATTCGCCAATCCAATATTTGAGCGTGCCTGCGTTACCATCCCAATACTCACCAACTGAGAATTCCGCTCCAGCGGCATTATTATATTGGTTTATGTATGTTCCTTTAAATCCTTTCATATAGTCATAACGCCAGCCGTCATAACCAATAGTGTTCTTCAACCATTTAAGGTATGCCTTAATGGCGTTCTGGACATTGGAGTTTGAGTGGTCAAGGTCTCGTGATGCACAATATGCCCCGCTGGCACTTTTACCTTCGCAAGTAAGAGTCTCATATCCGGAATCGTTATTACCTGTGCAAGAGAAACCTTTTGCACTTGCCTCATCGTCTCTGCAAATCCAACTTGAGTTAGGAGTAAACTTTCCGTATGAACCAAAATCCTCTTCAGTAAGGTCTGTCCAATCTTTCTCACCGTTTTTATGGTTTACAACTATATCAGCTATAACTTTCATTCCATAACTGTGGAAAGATTTGATAAGGGTTGTTAATTGACTCTGGTTTCCCCACGCTCCGTTTTGGGAAGACCATTTTACAGGGTGATAACCGGTACCGCCGGCAGAAGCACTTGATGGCGGGAGCCAAATCATTGAGAATGTTTTGCCAATCTCTTCTCTTTGCTGATAAAGGTCGGTCCACTTGGTGGTGCCGTAGAATCCGGTACCATACTGTTCTGCTGCGGTTTTATCGTAGGAATCCATATAGAAACCTTGCAACATAACTCCAGAAACATTTGCAGGAGCCTGTGCATTAGCGGATAACGCCCACAAAAGCCCTGCTGAGGCAATCAGTAAAGTTCTTGTAAGTTTTTTCATAGTAAAATGTTTTTAGATTAATTTCATATCATTAAGTACTGCATTTGTCTTGCGTACCGCAGCCTCTGAAGCGGCAAGTTTAGCCTTTTCATCAGCATTAAGCTTAAGCTCTACCACTTTCTCTATACCTTTCTTTCCTATAATACAAGGAACACCTATTGTAATGTCACTCATTCCGTACTCTCCGTTAAGGAATGTAGAGCAAGGAATCATCTTCTTCTGGTCCTTAACAATAGACTCTACAAGGAAAGATATGGCGGCACCCGGAGCCATCCAAGCGGAAGTTCCAAGAAGTCCTGTAAGTGTAGCGCCTCCAACCATTGTTGATTTTACAACCTCATCAAGTTTCTTTGCACTCAAAAGTGAGCTTACAGGTATTCCCTTATATGAAGCAAGACGGGCAAGAGGTATCATTGTAGTATCGCCGTGACCGCCAATAACCATACCGTCAACCTCATTTTGATTGCACTTCAAGGCTTGGCTCAAGAAATATTTGAAACGGCTGCTATCAAGAGCGCCACCCATACCAATAACTCTGTTTCTTGGAAGTCCAAGGCTCTTTAGTGTCAGGTATGCCATTGTATCCATTGGATTTGAAACCATAACAAGAATGGCATTTGGAGAGTATTTCAATACGCTTGATACAACACTCTTTACAATACCTGCATTAACGCCTATCAAATCCTCACGTGTCATACCAGGTTTACGAGGAATACCTGAAGTGACAACAACTACCTGAGAACCGGCTGTCTTTGAATAATCATTTGTAACACCCTTTACTACGGTATCAAAACCTATAAGTTGGGCTGTTTGCATAATATCCATAGCCTTGCCCTCAGCAAGACCCTCCTTAATATCAATAAGGACAACTTCACTTGCAACTTCATTAATTGCTAAAACATTGGCGGCGGTAGCACCTACGTTGCCGGCACCTACTACTGTAACTTTTGACATGGTTTTATAAAATATTAGTTAATTAATTGCGTTAATTATTCTGCAAATATACAATTTTTTAACAAAAAGTAGTACTTTTGCGTTGAAATTTATGAAAAAAACTATTCACATAATATTTGTTACAGTTGTGTCAGCCCTTGTATTGGCATCGTGTTCTGTAAACAAAAATACCTCTGTATCAAGAAGTTACCATAAAACAAAAGTAAAATATAACATACTTTTCAACGGTAAAAATGCATTTATAAAGGGAGAAGAGGCTATTCATAAGGCATCTATTGATCTTGATGACTATAATGATATTCTGCCGATTTTTGAAATCAGCAATAAAGAGGCGGCAAAAAGTGCGGAGAGTGATATGGACAGAACCATAGAGAAATGTGAAAAATCCATTCAACTGCACTCCATTGTAAAAAAGCCTAAAAAGAATCCAAACAAGGCAAAGGATCCAAAATATATAGCCTTTATGGCAAAAGAGGAGTATAATCCTCAAGTTCAGGAGGCTTGGCTGCTTAGAGGAAAGGCTCTTTACTACAAACTTGACTTTCCTGCTGCTGAAGCAAACTTTGCATACGTTGCAAAGCACTATACTGATAATGTAGACGTATGTACAGAGGCAAAATTATGGTCTGCCAAAGGTTTTTCTGAACAAGGTTGGTTCTATGAAGCCGAAGATGTGCTTGGCAGACTTTCAGAAAAATCATTCACCAATTCCACAAACAAGGACTATGTTTTGGTTAAGGCTGATTTGCTTTTACGTCAAGAGCAATATGAAGCGGCGATTCCTTTCCTTGAAAACGCCATAAAGCTAAATAATGGCGACACTAAAAAGCGTATGATGTTCATCTATGCACAAGTGCTTGAGAAGATTGGCAGGATTGGTGAGGCATACAACGCATACGAGGCGGTTAAGAAAAAGAGTACAAATGGTATAATGGAGTTTAACGCTGTTCTTGGTATGGCAAAATGCTATCAAGGTCAGTCAATGGAGCCAATCATTAAAGAGATAGATAAGCTTCTGAAGCGTAATAGCAATGAGCAATACCTTGACCGCATATATTTTACTTTAGGTCAGTTGTTCATGCGTAGGGGAAATAAGGAGAAAGCCATTGAAAACTACAAACTTGCGATAGAAAAGAGTACAAGAAACGGTATGGACAAGGCTCAGGCACTGCTTGCACTTGGGTCAATGTATTATGATGAAGAGAAATATCTTGAGGCACAACCTCTTTATGCTGAGGCACTTGACATTCTACCAATGGACCACTCTGCATATAAATTGGTTCAAAGCCGTTCTGTAAACTTGGACTACGTTGCACAATACAGCAACACCATTACACTTCAGGACAGTTTGCTTGCTCTTGCCAACATGCCGCAAGAAGAGCGTATTGAAAAAGTGAAAGCCGTTATTGAAGAGATTCATAAGAAAGAAGAGGAGGAACGCAAGAGGCTTGAAGAGGAGGCAAGACAGCAGGAAGCCAAAGACAGAAGTGCCGCACTTGCAGCCTCAGCCAACCTGTCACTTGGCGAGACACTTGACAAAGCGTGGTATTTCTATAACAGTTCCCTTATAAGTAAAGGTAAACTTGAATTCCAAAAAATGTGGGGCAGTCGTCCGCTTGAAGATGACTGGAGAAGGTCAAACAAGGTTTCAGCAGGATTTATAGAAACAGATGAAGAGGAATATACTGATGACAATACTGACACTTCAACTGAGCCTATTGAAGGCGAAGTAATTGCAGGAACAGACGGAATGGTGTCCACCGGCGATGCCGAACTTGACTCCTATTTACGAACTATTCCTACTACAGATACCCAAAAACAAGCCTCAAACGATGCAATTGAAGAAGCACTTTACAATTTGTATTATGTGTATGAAAACCGCATAATAAACCATAAGTTTGCAGTTGATACTTATAATGAACTGCTACGCCGATATCCAAATACAGAGTATGCTCATGCCTCTTCAGCCACCGATACAAAAGTGGAGGAACAAATTGAAACTCTGTACAAAGAGGCATATTCAGCACTTAAGAATGGTAACCCTCTGATTGTCAAATCAAATTTGGCAAAAGCGGAACAATGCTGTGCATCGTCAGAGTTAATGCCTAAATTCTACTTTATTGATGCAATAAGCGGTGGCAGAGCACAAGGTAAAGAGGTGTTTAAGCAGAAACTTTCAACCATTATTGAAAAATATCCGGACAGTGAGGTAACACCGCTTGCAAGGGATATGATTGCCCTACTTGGACAAGGCAAGGAGATTGTTTCTCCAACTTCAAATCCTATTTCAACCATATATGAGAGCCGTGAAGCGGTAATTGTTTCTCAAGCGGAATATGCCGATGCAATTCAGCGTGCCGGCTTTGATTATAACCCTGCTGACAAGCACTCATTTGTTATAGTTATAATAGGTACTGAAGAGCAAAAGAACGCAACTCTGTTTGCTATTGCCCAATACAATTTCACCCGCTTTATGATAAAGGACTTTGACTTTAAGGTTAAGCAACTTGATGCGGATGTATACGCTATAGCCATAACTCCTTTGTCATCACTTGATGAGGCTGTATGGTATCAAAATTCAGTACTTTCAGATGAGGGTGTAAAAGAATCCCTTACCAACATCAATTACAAGGCATTTGTCATTTCTGACGATAACTTTGTAAAAGTGTTTGATAAGGAATCACTTCTAAAATATATTGACTTCTATCAAAATAATAACCTTACCATCAAGGAGTCAGATGTAATAAAGCAACTTGAGGAAGATACTGGATACCTAAAATAGTTAATCTTCATCCTTGTGTGTTGCAGCATACTCTTTCAGCAATACATCCTGTACCTCCATTGGAACAAGTTCATATCCTGACATTGCCATAGAGAATGATGCTCTACCTCCCGTAGCGGAACTTAGCGATGTTGAATAATTGCCCATCTCCTTTAGAGGCACCTTAGCGGCAAGTTTCTCCATACCCTTTTCACTCTCCATACCCATAATAATGGCACGGCGGCTTTGAAGGTCTGCCATAACATCACCCATACGTCCTGACGGAACAACAACATTTACATCATATATAGGCTCCATAATCTTAGGTCCTGCATTGCGGAATGCCTCTGAAAAAGCATGACGGGTGGCAAGACGGAATGAAATTTCATTTGAATCAACCGGGTGCATCTTACCGTCATAAACTATAACCCTGACATCACGTGCGTATGAACCTGTAAGAGGCCCCTGCTCCATACAATCCATTACACCTTTTAATACAGCAGGAATAAATCTGGCATCAATTGCACCACCTACAATACTATTTATAAACTCAACTTTTCCTCCCCATTCAAGTGTATATTCCTGTTTGTCTCTTATGCTTATCTTATATTCCTGACCATTGAATTTATATGATTCCTTTGCAGGAACTCCTTCAACCAAAGGTTCAACAATAAGATGTACTTCTCCAAACTGACCTGCACCGCCACTCTGTTTCTTATGACGATAATCTGCACGTGAAGCCTTGGTTATTGTTTCTCTATACGGAATCTTAGGCTCAGAGTATTCAATTGCAATTTTATCGTTGTTCTCAACTCTCCATTTAAGAGTTCTTAGATGGAACTCACCCATACCATAAAGAATTGTCTGTTTCAACTCCTTGGAGTATTCAACACGCCATGTAGGATCCTCTTCATGCATACGGTTCAGTATCTCACCAAGTTTGGCATCGTCAGCCTGATTTACAGCCTTAACAGCACGGCGATACTTCCAATCAGGATATTTTACAAAATCAAACTGCTGCTCTGAAGAACCTGCATTAAGCGTATTGGCTGTACGAGTGTTCTTAAGTTTTACGGTGGCACCTATATCGCCTGCTGAAAGTTGTTCAACCTCAATACGATTCTGACCGGCAACGCAGTAAATTTGAGAAACACGCTCTTTTGTATTACGGGTGGCATTAAATAGGTCATCACCTTTCTTTAGTGTACCGCTCATAACCTTAAAATAGTTAACCTCACCTATATGTGGCTCAACAGAAGTCTTGAAAATATAGATGCTTGTTTCCGCTTTTGAATCAGGAGCAATCTCAACACCCTCTTTATTAACAGGCTTAGGCATATCGTCAACAAAAGGAACAACATTTCCTAAGAACTCCATTAAACGACGTACACCCATATCTTTTCCTGCACATACACAGAATACAGGCAGAATATCTTGGCTTACCAAACCTTTACGTATTCCAAGACGCATTTCATCTTCTGAAAGCGAACCGCTCTCAAAATATTTGTCCATAAGCCCTTCATCATGCTCTGCAGCCGCCTCAATAAGCGCATTGTGCCATTCATCAGCCTTTTCCTTATACTCTGCAGGAATATCAGTAATTTCAGGTACACCACCTTCTGGTTTCCACTTATATTGTTTCATTAGCAACACATCTATAAGTGAATTGAAATTAGGACCTACATTAATTGGGAACTGAATAGGAACCACCTTCCCGCCATAATTCTCTTTAATACTTTGCAAAGAAAGGTCAAAATCAGCCTTTTCAGAGTCAAGTTGGTTAATGACAAAGATGCAAGGTTTCTTCATTTTTTCAATCTGACGATATTGGTTCTGTGTTCCAACCTCAACACCTTGCTGGGCATTAATAAGCATTAACGCTGTATCAGTAACACTAAGAGAAGTTATAAGACCTCCCACAAAATCATCGGCACCTGGGCAATCTATGAAATTAAGCTTTTTCCCAAGCCACTCTGTGTGAAGAACTGTTGAAAACACTGAGTAACCATACTCATGTTCAACCGGGAAATAGTCAGAAACTGTGTTCTGCCCCTCAATAGTACCTCTTCTTTTAATGATTCCGCTTTCAAAAAGCATTGACTCGGCAAGAGTTGTCTTGCCACTACCTGAGGAGCCAACCAAGGAGATGTTCTTGATTTTGTCTGTTGAATAAAGTTGCATAATGTATTGATTTTAAGTTAATAATTTGCTGCTTGGCATGTTTTTACACAAAACCGATGTGCAATTTACAAAAAAAATCCAATAAATCCAATAAATTTTTATAATTTTGCACCGAATTATTAAAAATTAACACAATGATTAAACTTATTGCACTTATTCTTTCACAGAGCGTTTTGCTGGTTTCTGCACACACATTGCTTAAAATTTCTGTGGAAATCTTTGGAAAATTCTCATTCACGTGGGCTTTCTTTAGCAAGGCATTATCAACCTGGCAGTTTTATGTAAGCGGAATATGTGCTATTTCGTCTGTACTGGTTTGGATGTACACATTGCGCCACTATGAGTTTTCCACAGCATACCCATTACTATCTATTAACTATGTAATAGGCCTATTGGCTGCATATTTCTTCTTAGGAGAAACAATCCCTTATACAAGATGGATAGGAGTGGCAATAGTTGTTGTTGGAGTTTATGTTATGCTGAAATAAACTCACTTCTTCTTGACAGGCTCGCATGTAAGGTCTATTCCAAGTTTTTGGAAAATTTTATGGTCCACCTCACTCAGCATCACTGTTGAATGAACCTGACATCCTTCAAGTTGAGGAAGAACCTCCAACGCCCTTTTGCAGTTTTCATCATTCAGGCTTAGCATTGCCAAAGCAACAAGCACCTCATCAGTATGTAGGCGCGGATTACTGCCATGCAAATGACAAACCTTCATATTCTGAATAGGCTCAATCATAGATGCCGGTATAAGTTTGACCTCATGGTCAATTCCCGCCAGATATTTGGTGGCGTTAAGCAGAAGCGCGGCACTTGCTCCAAGCAAAGATGTGGTTTTGGAAGTTATTATTGTACCGTCATTTAGTTCTATAGCGGCACAATTGACATCAAGTTTTTCTGCACGTTCTTTTGCAACCTTAATGATAGGTCTGTTTGCTGATGTCACTTTTGCCTGCTGCATCAGGATTTTAATTTTGCCAACTTCCGTTTCCTCTGACTTTCCCTCAACAAGATTATTCAGGGCATTATAGTATCGGCGTATTATCTCCTGACGTGAAGCCTCCTTACATATATCATCATCAACAATACAGAACCCAGCCATATTTACACCCATATCTGTTGGAGATTTATACGGATTGTATCCGTAAATTCCCTCAAAAATGGCATTTAATACAGGGAATATCTCAATATCACGGTTATAATTGACTGTGGTTTTTCCGTATGCCTCCAAATGGAAAGGGTCTATCATATTGACATCATTAAGGTCAGCTGTAGCGGCTTCGTATGCCAGATTAACGGGGTGCTTCAAAGGAAGATTCCACACAGGGAATGTCTCAAACTTTGCATAACCTGCCTTAATTCCCTTTTTGTTGTCTTGATAAAGTTGGCTTAGGCAAACTGCCATCTTGCCACTGCCCGGACCCGGAGCCGTAACAACCACAAGCGGACGTGTGGTCTCTACATATTCATTTTTCCCAAATCCCTCATCTGAATCTATCAGTTGGACATTATGCGGATATCCGTCTATTGTATAATGATAGTAAGTCTTTATGTTCAAACGACATAAACGGTTGTGAAACGCCTTTGCACTCTCCTGCCCTGAAAAATGGGTTATGACAACTGAATTCACCTGCATTCCACGCTCCTCAAATTCATTTATCAAACGCAGCACATCATCATTATATGTTATACCCAAATCTCCACGCACTTTGCTTTTCTCAATATCTACAGCACTTATTACAATAACCATCTCTGCAACATCTTTAAGTTGCAGAAGCATTTTAAGTTTACTGTCAGGTTGGAATCCCGGAAGAACCCGGCTGGCGTGGAAATCATCAAAAAGTTTGCCGCCGAATTCAAGATAAAGTTTGTCTCCAAACTGAGCGATTCTCTCCTTAATTCGCTCAGACTGAATCTTAATGTACTTGTTATTGTCAAATCCGTATTTCATACGGGTTGTAAAGATACAATTTATGTTAGAATTTTTTACTATTTTTGCCAAAAATTTTATCATTATATGAATAATTTGGTAAATAAGATGACTTCATTCATTGTTATGGATGTGCTTGAAAGGGCAAATCAACTGCAAAGAGAGGGTGTTGACATTGTTCATTTGGAGGTTGGAGAACCTGATTTTGACGTTCCTGAATGCGTAAGTAAGGCTGCAAATGCGGCATACAATAACCATCTTACACACTACACACACTCACTTGGAGACCCTGATTTGCGTGAGGAAATTGCAAAACTTTATAAAAGGGAATATAATGTAGAGGTTTCTCCTGACCAGATTATTGTTACAGCAGGCTCATCTCCCGCTATTCTGCTTACAACCATCCTTTTATGTTCTGAAGGTTCAGAGATTATTCTGTCAAATCCAGGATATGCCTGTTACAGCAACTTTGTTTTAGGGGCTCACGGAGTGCCTGTATATGTTCCGCTTAATGCTTCAAACGGATTTCAATATAGCGTTGAGGATATAAAGTCAAAAATAACGGACAAGACTGTAGGCATATTCATAAATTCTCCTATGAACCCTACGGGTACGCTATTGAATCCATCTTTTTTCAAGGAATTGGCGTCACTTGGCATACCTGTAATAAGCGATGAGATTTATCATGGTCTTGTTTATGAAGGCAAGGCTCACTCCATTTTGGAATATACTGACAATGCCTTTGTCCTTAATGGATTCAGCAAACGGTTTGCCATGACTGGACTCAGACTTGGGTATCTTATTGCCCCAAAACAATATATGCCTTCAATTCAGAAAATGGGACAGAATTTCCTTATCTGTGCATCGTCAGTTGCACAAAAGGCAGGCATCGCAGCCCTTAAGGACAATAAGGAGTATGAAACAAAAATGAGGGACACTTACAACCAACGCCGCCTATATATGCTTGAGCGGCTTAGAAATATGGGATTTATAATTCCTACAGACCCTCAAGGTGCATTCTATGTCTTTGCAGATGCACGCAAATTCACTGACAATTCCCTGAAATTTGCATTTGATGTACTTGAAAAAGCTCATGTTGGAATAACCCCCGGCGTTGATTTTGGAACCAACGGAGAGGGTTATGTAAGATTTTCATACGCAAATTCCATTGAGCGTATAAAAGAGGGATTGGACAGGATAGAAAAGTTAATAGTTAATAATTATTCACTATTCACTCCTCACTAAGCACCTGCTTGCTGCTGTGCGGGCTGAGATTAGGGAGTTGTACATGGCTTCACACTTTATCTGTGGAAGTTTGTAATTCCCTATATAGGATGCTGTCAGTTTTAATGTGATTATGGTCTGTTTACCTGCCGGCAAGTTGTCAATATATGTAAGCACTCTGTCATCTTTTACATCCTGATATGATATTCCTGAGTCAAATGTATCAGATTGCTCTGATGCAAATCTTGTATTCAAAATCTCCCAACCTGAAGGTATAATGTGTGTGACCGCTACATTGCCTATATCAAGCGGTGAGTTATTCTTAATGGTTACCGTTGCTAAGAAGTTGGTACCCTGTTGAAGATTCTTTTCATCAATAGGGCTGAAGTTCAAATCCGTGTAAGATACAGCCAAACCTATGCCGTTTGACTGTGCCTGCATGTTATCTCCGTTTATGCAGCCTTTATTGATAAGACGGACATAAACGGGTTGCGAACCCTTATTTTCAATAGTTATGTTTTTATAGGAATCAACACCTTCCGCCAATCTGTTTGCATACTCAACAGTAGTGTTGAACTTTTCAGAAGTATCACCATATACAACGGTTCCTTTTACAGCCTGTGGTTTTCCATACTTTTTCTGATATTTTTCAACCGATGACAGAGCCACTGCAACGTCTTGTGTGCTATACCATTTGGTTGATGCAAGATTATCTGCAATTTGATTATACAAGGCATCAGCCTCACTTCTCTTATCAAGAATACACAAAACCTGCAATCGCAGTGCATTATCCCTGATATCTGAACCAAATGTTACATTGGCACTGGAGAAATTCAGATTAAAATCATTTGTGGAATTAATCAGTCTTTCACACATATCATTTCTGCCTGCAAGAGCGTATGCACCAGCCACAAGCCATTTTGACAATGAGCCGCTTGCCTCCTCTTTCAGACGGTTAAGAGAACCTGTTACAGATTCTCCGCTCAAACTCAAAACATACAGTCTGTATGCCTGAATTGTTATCTCCTCTTCTTTTGTATATCCGTTTGCCTTTTTTGAAAGACTCCACCCCGATGCTGAATTTCTCAAATATTTCATCAAATTCTGTTTCATTGAATAAGGAATATTGTAACCTGCATTCTCAGCCTCAACAATGAAGTGTGCCGCATATATGGTTCCCCATAGGTTTGTGTGTGATGACCCTTGCCAATATGCAAGACTGCCGTCAAACACCTGATATGAAGAAAGGCTGTTCAGTGCCTTAGTCACAGCCGCCTCTGCACTGCTCTTGTCAGTTTCAGACAGATTAGCGATATCACTTAGGTAAATTTGAGGGAAGGCTTTTGATACAACCTGCTCAACACATCCGTGAGGGTATCCTTTCAAATAATCCAAACGGGAGGACAAATTTATTGGACGGACACCTCCAAGTTCAATATCCAAGGTGTTTGTGCCAGGCATTCCAAACGATTGGACATTGCCGCTCCAAGTCTTTCCGGGAGCAACGGTCAAATCTTGAAATTTAACCATTTCATCGGCAATATTGCGTATTGACAACTCAGCACTGTATTCAGATTTACAACTCCCTGACTCCGCCTTAATTGTAATACAACTCTTACCAGGTATATCACCTGCCTTAATCTTGAATTTAGCAATGGCATCATCAATTGATGTAAAGTTCAAAGAGACCTCAGAATCTCCTTCAACAGAGAATTTATTTGAGCAGGAAATGGAAACCTTAACCTTACCTACTCCGGCCTTTGTGGCAAAAACTGTTGCAGGAATTGTAATCTCCTCACCTTGTCCAATGACTCTTGGAAGTGTTCCAATAACCATTACAGGCTGACGTACTGTAACGCTCTTTTCTGCTGAGCCATACGCATTTCCATTACCTGCAACCACCATAACCCTGACTTTTCCGTTATAATTTGGCATGTGGAACTTATGCGTTGCACTGCCTCTTTTCAAGTAGAACGGACCTGCAAATTTTACCACCGGTGCAAATCTGTTGACTATTGCCTTGGCTCCGTTTGCCACAGCGTCTTCATCACCGCCAATGCTGAACATCTGTTCTATTTTGCCGCCGTATGCTCCAATAACCATATTATACAAATCCCAAGTACGCACTCCAAGTGCCTCTTGTGCATTAAACGCATCCCATGGATTAGGAGTCTTGAAATGGGTAAGGTCAAGCAGCCCCTCATCTACAATTGCTATGGTGTATGCCATCTCCTTGCCATTCTTTTCACTTACCTTTATGCTGAAATCTGTATTTGGCTTTATCTCTCCGTTCATTTCAATAACAGGGTTCAAATGGCTGTTAGGGTCATTTACTGTTACATTTGCCACACCATACAGACGCATTGGCACATCATTCTCAGTTTGTGCATACGGCTGAATAAGAGACACACTGACAAATACATTAGGTCTCATTTCAGTTGTTACAGGAATCTGAATGTCAGTGTTTTTGCCATCACATTCATATATACTGTAATCCAAAACCTTACTGCCGTTCTCTATGGTTACAAGTGCCTTGGCGCCTTTTATAGAAGGAATTGAGAACTTTATCTTCTCACCAACCAAGTAAGTCTCTTTATCTGTGGAGAAATCAAGTTTGAAAGCAGCGTCAGACTGACCTCTGTGTTCAGGATTGTCAGGCCAATCAAAGTAAGAGAGTTGTGACGCCTGATGACCTGATTCCAAATTTTTTGCATAAATCAGATATACACCCCAATCATTTTTACTGCATGAGAACTCAAACGATGCGTTTCCTGACACATCTGTTGTAATATTTTTCTCCAATACAGGCTCTGCATACTGACTTGAGGCATATTCAGCCAAATATGAATCATCAGAATTCCACCACCAATACCATGACATCTTATAAATCTTAACACTGATGCGTTGACCGCCCATTGCATTGCCGTCAGCATCAACCGTTACAAATTTCACAGGGTATTTTTTGTCTGTTTCCAAAGCGGATTTTCCGTTTTGAGGTGCAGAAACGCCAACGTATGAAAAGTATGGGGAATACTGCTTGCGTGTAACATCAATGCTGAATTGCCCTGACGGCTCATAAACCTTTGTGGTGAAGGAGACATTCAACATTCCAGGGGCTTTTGAGCCTCCATTAAGCACAAAATTCAGTTTTGCATCGCCTTTCTCATCGGTTTTACCTGTCATTACACCTCCATCCTCTAAGGCAAAGGAGGAACCCTGCATTGTAAACTTATAGTTTTTATATGACTTAAACGCTGTTTCAGCACTACTGAACGATGGCTGAATATCGTACTTGTATCCCCTTGCAACCGCTCCGTTAAGCCACTCCGTATGTAATGTACCGTTAACAGGCTTGCCTTTTTCAATTATTCCTTGTCCAAAATCAGGATTAACTTTTAACCTGTTAGGAACTATAGTCTCTATTCTCAGATATTTTGTAAAGGATGCACCTCCAACGCTTATTTTTGCCAACCATAGACCTGTTACTGCATCGGAGGAGATGGGAATACTGAAAGCATACGTACCTAAAATACCTTTTGTAAGCGTTCTACGGGTATACGTCTGACCAAGTGGATTAACCAACTCCAATATTACAGGATGTTCCTTTGGCAATACAGACGCTCTGTCTCCAAGCATAAATCCAATGTGGATAGTGTCTCCGGGTCTCCAAACGCCACGGTCACAATATATGAATCCGTTAAGACCTGATTGAAGTACTTTACCCGATGTGTCAAATTCTGACATTGAGAGGCTGGAACCGTCATCAATTCTGAGATATGAGACATCGCCCTCCTTTGAAGCGGTCATATAATAAGGTTTGCCGTTATTGCAGTCAAGCACTGCATAACCGTCAGCATCTGTTCTCTCTTCCGCTGTAATACCATGCTGGAAATTATACACCTTAATCTCAACTCCACCCTCAGCCTTAGTGTCAATCAAATTATTTACCCAAACATGAAGTTTGCCGTCTGAACCGCTTTTTGCAGTCATGCCAAGATTTGTTGCCACTACATTTTTTGAACACTTCAAATTATCATAAAACGACTCTTTGCAAGGGTTGTCTCCGTCTTCCCAACTATATGAGTCTCCGTTTCTGAAATAGTAATAATATCCGTCTCCTTCAAGTGATAGTTTCTCCTCAGCAAAATGTTGTGAAAAATAGGATTTGATTTCATTTTTTGAATAATTCTTCAAATCTGAGCATGGGAACACGCTAAGTTTTGAGCTGGCACTTAACTCAATGCGATACAGGTTGCCTGCCTCAGCGTTAAAAAGATTAGTCAGATTTATGGAGAATATATGAGGCTCCGTAAGGTCTGTCACAGGGTCTTCATCAAGAAAGATGACTTCTTGATTCACAAGCCTTCCTACGCGTTTTGTCTCACCTTCTCCATCAAGATTTGCTGTTTGAAGGAATTGCCCCATATTGCGTTGTGGCACTTCTATAACTCTGACAATCAAACCTTTAAGATACGCACTCTTAAATTGAATGTTCATATTTGAAGACAAAGGCAACACCGCCCCTTGCGATACAAATTCAAGTATTGGTTTTGATGAGTTGCCAAGCGTTCTTTGTATTGTGGCACCTGACTTCATAACCAACCCTTTTGAACTTTTTATACCTTTATTGACTATGATGTTAACAGCCCCTTTAAGTTTCTCATCATAGAAAATCTTAATGCAGTTGCCTTCCATCTGCACCCTCTCATTTGTATTACCGTCAATATAGGCAAGACCCTCAATATCCTGCTCCAAATCAAGATTTTTTGTAAAATAAACATACACGCACCTTTCTGACCCCTCTCTTACCACAACATCATAAACCGCAAATTCGTTCTTGTCAGGGATTCTGATTGAACCTTCAGAAGGGTATTCTCCACTGTTTGTCAGGGTATATTTCAGTTCTCTGCTTTTGTCTTTAGGTTGGATGCCTGCAAGAGTTGCCGTATGGACACGTCCGGAGGCATCGTGATTCCATGATATTGAACTTGTCTCAGAAAATGAGACAAGTTGCTCCGCCTCTGAAGCATTTTCCTTATCTGCGGTAACAAGGGTGAAGGTTACATCGTAGTTTTCATCATCTTCATTAATTCTTAAAACCTCAAACCTGCCATGACAAAGTAATGGCAACGTGCGGAACTTGAAAGAGAATTTACTTAAATCTGTATCCAAACCGTCAATGAACTTGTCCATTTTAATGGTAACCTTATACTCTGTATCACGGTCAAACGGATGTTTAGGCTGCATTGTAACAATATAATTATCTGTTACATTGAACTTTACATCACATGATGGGGATATTTTTATACTCTTTTCAAGGTATTCCTGTGTCTGTTCTTCAGCAGACAATTCCTCTGTAAATGAAATGGATACAGGAGCAAACCTTGACACTGTACCTGACGTGTATGACTCAATGTTAGGATGGAATTTCAATGTTTCATCATCTGAACATGATACCATAATAATAGCAGTGGCACAAAAAAGAAGTGCAGATTTAAGATACTTTTTCATATATTATTTATAAATTTGTTGAACATTTCACAGATTTACAAAAATAGTCATTTTTATTGAAAAAGTATAACATAGTTGTTAAAATTGTAATCATTATTGCAGCAGTATTACTTGTATGGTTTGCTGTAATGTGGGCATTCACACCAAAGAGAGTGTTCAGGAATAGTTACAGCACATTGCTTTATGCCGCTGACGGCACTTTGCTGAATGCTCATATTGCAAAAGACGGGCAATGGAGATTTCCCCCTTCTGACACCGTTCCATATAAATTTGGAAAAGCCATTACCGCGTATGAGGATAGATATTTCTACTTTCATCCAGGTGTGAATCCTGTTTCCATGTTCAAGGCGGCGGTTGCAAACTTTAAGAAGGGTTCAATTGTACGTGGGGGAAGCACCATAACCATGCAAGTCAGCCGAATTTCATCTGAGAAACGTGAACGCACATATTGGAGAAAATTTGTAGAGATAAATAGAGCACTATTTATTGAACTGATTTATTCAAAAGATGAAATTCTTGCCATGTATGCTTCACATGCCCCGTTTGGAGGTAATATTGTGGGCATTGAAGCGGCAAGTTGGAGATATTTTTCACGCCCTGCCGCATCACTTTCATGGGCGGAGTCCGCTATGCTTGCAGTTTTACCAAACTCCCCATCGCTTATCCACCTTTCACGCAACAGAAATTTACTCCTTAAAAAAAGGGATACATTACTTAAAACTCTCCATGAAATGGGAGAAATTTCAAATGATGACTACTCCCTTGCCTTATCAGAACCTTTGCCTGAATCTCCCTCTCCATTACCGTCAGTTGCTCCGCATCTTGCAGGCACTATGTTGAAAGAGCATGAAGGAGAGATAATTAAAAGCAGTATTGATACAAGATTGCAGACATCACTGCAAAACATGGCTGACAACTATGCACATGAATATACTGTTCTCAACAATGTTCACAATGTTGCAATTTTAGTTAAGGAAATTGAATCAGGTAAAGTAAAAGCCTACATTGGCAACGCCTCCTTCAAAGCAGATGAGCGTTTCTGTAACAATGTGGATATTATTAAGGCTCCTCGCAGTACCGGCAGCATTCTAAAACCTGTGCTTTATGCCGCAATGCTCTCCGACGGACTTATTCTGCCAAGGACCTTTATTGTTGACACGCCTCTATATCTTGACGGCTTCAGTCCGCAGAACTTCAATAAAAGTTACAGTGGTGTTGTTAATGCTGATGAAGCCATTATACGCTCACTGAATGTTCCGTTAGTCAGGATGTTGAGAAGTTACAGCATTGACCGTTTCCTTAAACTGTTACGTTCTCTTGGCATTTCCACCATGAACCGCGATGCTGACCATTACGGGGCTTCTCTCATTCTTGGCGGTGCTGAAGCCTCCCCATGGGATATTGCAGAGATGTATAGACAACTTGTAAACAAATTAATTACTAAAGAAAATTCAGACTTGAGCCAAAGTTCCCTTTGGTTTATGGTTGATGCAATGAGCCGTCTCAGCCGACCTGAAGAGGAGGCTGAATGGCAGCAATTTGAATCAATGAAGAAAATTGCGTGGAAAACAGGCACAAGTTATGGTGGCAAGGACGCATGGGCAGTTGGCATGGATACAAGACATGTGGTTGTGGTTTGGGTTGGCAATGCCACAGGCGAGGGTAGGGCAGGAATGACTGGCGTAGGGTATGCGGCACCTATACTTTTCCGCACTTTCTCCATGCTGCCCGGTGGCGAGTGGTTTGAGCCTCCATACAGTAATATGCAAGATGAGGCTGTTTGTAGGGTATCGGGGTATAAGGCTTCACAATACTGTACTGAAGTGGACACTATCCCAATTCCTCAAAGCGGTGCACGCACTTCTGTATGTCCTTATCACAAAATAGTACATCTTAACAAAGAAAAGACAATGCGTGTAAACAGCACTTGCTACAGCGTAAGCAAAATAGTGTCAGAACCATGGTTTACACTTTCCCCCACACAGGAATTTTATTACAGCAAATGTCATATAAACTACAGACCTTTGCCTCCTATGATGCCAGGTTGCATTAATAATGAAGAAAAACAACTTGAAATAGTATATCCTGAGAACGGTACCGTTCTGTATGCCCCAAAGGATTTAAGCGGCAAAAGGCAAAGTATTGTTTGTGAGGCTGTCCACCTTAACCCCGATGCCGTCATTTATTGGCATATTGATAACGAATATTTGGGTTCCACGCAAGATATTCACAATATGGCAATCCAACCTTCCGCTGGACATCATACGCTTACAATAGTTGATAATGACGGGAACAGAACATCAATAAAGTTAGAAGTTAAGGAGTAATTTACTTACTGCTTCTTTCCCTTGTACTTGGTATATTCAGTGCAATGCGGTATTTTGCAACAGTTCTGCGGGCGACATTATAACCCTTCTTTTGGAGAGTTACAGCAATTGCCTCATCTGTAAGAGGATTTGACTTATCTTCAGAAGCAACCAAAGTCCTTATTATTTCCATTATGGTCTTGTTTGAAACAAGGTCACCGCTTTCTGTTGAAATCTTTTCAGAAAAGAAATGCTTTATTTTGAAAGTGTATTGACCGTCAACAGAGATATACTTACTGCCGGCAACTCTTGACACAGTTGAAATATCACACCCCACTTCATCTGCTATCTGTTTCATTGTCAGAGGCTTTAGAAGAGAGTCATCACAACCTTGATTAAAAAATTCACGCTGAACTTTCAGTATTGCTGTCATAACCTTAGTAAGTATTGAATTTCTTTGGTCAAGAGCATCAATGAATTGTTGTGCCGCCTCTATCCTATCTCTTAAGAACACCTCAGAACCATCTTTCTTGTCAATTCCATTTTTCTTCTGTTTCTCAATATCTTCAAGCATACTCTTATATTCGGAATTGACAGTTAAAGACGGTATTTTACCCGAATTCACCGTAAGTTTTCCCAATTCTGAATCATAATGGAAATCCGGTATTATGGAATCTGTTCCTCTAACTAACCTTGACTCTGTAATGATTTGACAAGGATGTGGATTCAACCCCCTAATATATGCTATGGCATCAACCATCTCTTCTCTGGTAATTGGTGAAAATACGCCCTCTTTACCCCTCTCAACCTCAACCGCACGCAATATGCTGTCATACTTTTTCTTTGTAAGGTCTTCAAACGCTTCATCTAAAATGGCAACGGCACACCTTGGTATAAAATCCTTGTTGAAATCACCTGTCATATTCCTCTCTGCCTGAAGTCTTAGGCTCTCCGCTATGTTTCTTGCTCCCACTCCGGCAGGGTCAAGACTTTGAAGAATTGCAATAACCTCAACCACTTCAGAAATGGAGACTTCTATTCCCCCGTTTGTATTGATATCATCAGTCAATCTTGTCGGTAAATCCGCAAGAAATCCGTTCTCATCAAGACTGCCTATCAGGTAGTGACCTATTTCACGCTGTTTATCATTGCTTACTATGGAATCAAGTTGGGAAATAAGATATTCGGAGAAATCCTGACCATCAGCGTATGCTGAATTATAATCATCAGGTATGTATGAGTCTCCTCCTCCTGAACCGGTATAGGTATCGGGGATTTCATCTACATCAACATAAACTCCCTCATCTACAGAAGGACCCACCGGTTCGCTTCCGTCACCTATGCCATCATTCTGAAAATCATTTGCTGATTTTTCATCTGCACCATAATCTGATTCTTCATCTCCATAACGGTCATGACTCTCCTCAAGTGCAGGATTTGACTCCAACTCCTTTTTAACCTTCTCCTCCAACTCAACAATTGAGCCTTCAAGCAAACCTGCCACAATCAGTTGTTGTTGTGACAGTTTGAGCTGCTGACGCTGTCCTTGTTGTTGCGATATTTGTTGTTTTGTTGACATTTTGTGCAAATTTATATAAAAATTCATTAACTTTGTAATTCTTTAGGAATTTATATGAACCCTTTTGTCAAAATATTTTGGATTTTATACCTCATTTTTATATGGTTGCCGCTTGGAATAACCGCCACCATTTTATGTGCAATAGTCACAATGATAGGCTGTTCCGTTGGCAATGACAGGATTTGGGGTTATTATCCGGGTATGGTTTGGTCAAGATTCCTTTGTCTTATCTCCTTTACAAAAGTTGTTGTAAAAGGTAAAGAGAACATTCAGAAAGGACAATCCTACATTTTCTGCTCAAACCACACAAGTGTTTTTGATGTTTTCCTTATTTATGGATTCATAGGTGTGCCTTTCAAGTGGATAATGAAAAAAGAGATTGAAAAAATACCGTTTGTAGGTTGGGCATGCAAGGCTGCAGGTTTCCTTTTTATCAACAGAAAGAAGGGCAGGCAAGCATTCAATACGCTACAACAGGCAAAGCATATTTTCACTAATGGAGTAAGCCTTGTCATTTTCCCTGAAGGCACGCGCACAAGAGACGGTCAAATAGGAAAATTCAAACGAGGTGCATTTGAAATTGCCCGTGAAATGGACCTTCCTATTATTCCAATGAGAATTGATGGAGGTTTCAACATTATGCCGTATAATAGATTATACCCTATTCCAGGCACTCTTACTCTTACTATTCTTCCTTCAATTGAAACATTTTCCCCTGCTGACCACGATGCTGAAGTTGAGCAGATAGAATCAATCAGACAACTGATTGTAAATTGTTGACACCTCAATTCTTCTGTTCAAGGCACACCCTTCCTCCGTATCGTTTGGTGCTATTGGTTTTGAAGAGCCTAAACCTTCTGTAGTTATTCTTGACTTGTCCACACCCTTACTAATAAGGTAAGATGCCACACTCTCAGCCCTTGCTTTTGACAAGGCAATATTGTAAGATTCCTCTCCTTTGTTATCAGTATGTCCGCTTATGACAATAGAGTATGAAGGATGTATTGACAAGTACTTGGCAAAGGCATCCAAGTATGTAAATGAAGCATAAGCTAAGACACTACTATCAAAGTCAAAATAGATGTTTTCCATGATGAAATCGGATTTTTTTGATTCAAATGGTGCCTCAGCCCTATGCTCATCACCCAATTTCAAACACACAATCCTTTTATTCTGCCAAAACTCACCATGCTCAAGTCCGTTACATGACAGGTAGCCGTTTCTGCCATCAACATCTGTAACAAATCCGAACTCATCTCTATGAGTATTTATAGGGTAACCTATATTCTTAGCATTATCCCAAGAACCGTCACCCCTTCTCTTAGAGTAGTAAATGTCAAGTCCGCCCATACCTCCGTGACCGTCAGATGAAAAATACAGGATATTGTCATACGGACTTATAAATGGGGAGATTTCATCAAAATCAGTATTGATTTCAGAGCCAAGTTTCATAATGCGGTCAAAAGCAAGAGACTCATCTTTATTGTAAGAAACAGAACATTTATAAATATCCTTTCCTGTTCCTTTGTCATCTACAGCACTGAAATATAGATTCTCTCCATCTGAACTTATGCTTGGAGTGCTTTGCCAACTGAATTTATTTAACGGAGCCTGAGCCCTTATCGGTTTGCTCCATCTGCCGTCTTTGTAGATTGAATAATAGATTTCACATCCCCCGCCGCCATCCTTCCTGTTACATGCGGCAAAGAACAGATATTTGCCATCAGCGGTAATAGAGCAAGCCCCCTCATTATCTTTGCTTCTCAATTCCCCTTGAAGTATGCTTACAGGCATCCATTTGCCATTAGACAAACGGCTACAAAATATATCCTCTTGAATATCAAAACTTTTTGGCAAAGCACTGTTCTTTCCCATGACAACTGTTGTGTAAAACCTGGTCTTGTCATTATTGATAAGCGGCCATATATTATCATATGGAGTGTTGATACTGTCGCTCATTGGAACTATATCCACCGATACGGAATCTGCTTTTAAGGCCTTTGCTGATTCGCAGTTTGCCTTTATTCTTTTGACTGTCTTGTTTTGCTTCAGAGCGTTGAGTATTGTTAATGCATCATCATACCTTCCAGCATCAAAATATGCGATGGAAAGGCGGAATTTTAACAACTCAAGCTCCTTCACCTTCTTAACCTTCACTGCTTTTTCCAAGAGCAAGATTCTGTCCTCCACCCTGTCATTGTACTTGTATGTGTCATCCAACATCTTATACCATTCACTCTCCTTTTTTTCAGATTTCACCTGCTTTTCAAGCAATAAGACAGCACCCTCTGTATCGCCCTGTTGCAATGCGGAGACAATGTTCATATATGCCTTACTGTTTTGAGCAAACATACAGATAGAGCACACTGACAATATAACAATAAGCTTAAGTCGCATAATGCATTCATTCTTTTTGCAAATTTAGATAAATTTTTAGTACATTTGCAAATTATAACAATAATATCATACTGATATGGGAAAAACTATTGCCATAATAGGCGGAGGGAATATGGGCGGAGCCATTGCCCGTGCCCTCACACAAAACAGCATTATCTCTAAGGTTAAAGTAAGTGACGTTAATGAAAACACACTCCGTTCCTTGCAGAATTTCAATAACAACATTGAAGTTTCCACAAGCAACGCAGAGAATGTAAAAGGTGCTGACATTGTTCTTCTTGCGGTTAAACCTTGGCTTGCAGAGCAGGTTGTTGCGGACATTAAGGATTCTTTGGACTACTCCAAACAAATATTCATCTCTATTGCAGCAGGAGTTCCTTTTGAAAAACTGACTGCCGCACTAAGCAAAGGCAACACAATCCCAAGCCTATTTAGAATGATACCTAACACCGCTATCGATGTGCTTCAAAGTGTTCTTATTGTTGCTCCTTATGTAAATACTACGGAAGAGCAGAAAAAGGTTGTCGAAGATATTTTCAATGAGACAGGAAAAGTATTCTTTGTTCAAGAAAAAGACCTTAACGCCTTTATGTCTTTATCAAGTTGCGGAATAGCATACGCATTCCGTTATATTCGCGCTGCCGTTGAAGGTGCAGTTGAGATGGGCATTTATCCTAATATTGCAAAACAAGTTATAACGCAAACCATGCGTGGAGCAATTGACCTTATTGATACAAATGATTCCCACCCTGAAGAGGAGATAGATAAAGTAACAACTCCTGGCGGGATAACTATAAAAGGTCTGAATGAAATGGAGGCTTACGGATTTACTGACTCCGTAATAAAAGGATTGAAAGCAAGTCTGATTAGATAATATATGGCAAAGGACAGAGGACATTTTGCTACAAAATTCGGAATCCTTATGGCAACGGTAGGTTCTGCCGTTGGATTGGGCAACATCTGGAGATTCCCCTACCAAGTTGGCGAGGGGGGCGGGAGTGTCTTCATTATCTTTTATCTGATAGCCGTATTTTTTATCGGTATACCTGCTATGGTGGGAGAATTCATAATTGGCAGGCATAGCCACGCCAATGCAGTGGATTCCTTTAAGAAAATAGCACCAAACACAAAATGGCACGGAATTGGGTATTTGGGAGTGTTTACGGGATTTATCATTGACTGCTATTATTGTGTTGTAACGGGTTGGACTCTTTATTACCTGTTCCTTTCAGCATCCGGAGGTCTGCTTGGAAACACCGTAGAAGGTTACTCTGAATTATTCACAAACTTTGCCGGAGGAACCTTTATGCCAATTGTGTTCCTTTTTATGGTTATTGCCATTACCGGCATCATTGTTTCTTTTGGAGTTAAAGACGGTATTGAAAAGACATCAAAAATAATGATGCCCCTTCTGTTTGTAACACTGATAGTATTGGCTGTTCACTCCTTATTCTTACCTGCCACGCAGGAAGGACTGGATTTTCTGTTTTTACCTAAGATTTCATCATTAAATTTTGATACACTCTTAAGTGCAATAGGTCAGGCCTTCTACTCTCTTAGCCTAGGAATGGCTTGTCTGATAACATATTCGTCATACTTTACAGATGATGTCAATTTATCAAAGACCGCTGCAAGAATATCCATTATTGACCTTATGGTTGCATTGCTTGCCAGTGTCATAATATTTCCAGCTGTATTCTCATTTGGAATGGAGCCTGAACAAGGTCCCGGACTTGTATTCAAAGTATTGCCAAGCGTATTTTCTCAAATGTCCTTTGGGTATCTTTGGTCTGTAATGTTCTATGTGCTTTTATTTCTTGCCGCCCTTACATCATTCATCTCAATTACAGAAGTAGTGGTGGCATATGTTTCAGAATCATTCAAAATAACAAGAAAAAAAGCCGTAATAATAACATGCTCAATTTTTAGTGTTATTGGAGCAATTACATCTCTTTCCTTCGGACCTTTGAAGGATTTTACAATTGCAGGAATGAATATATTCAGCTGCTTTGATTATCTTTCCACTAATATATTGTTGCCCGTAGGCGGAATACTGACATCGTTGTTTGTAGGTTGGAGATTAGACAGAAAAATAATTGAAGAGCAATTGGCATTAAGTCCTTCAAAGAAATTTATATTGAACCTGTATATTTTTTCCTTTAGATATGTTATTCCTATTGCAGTAGGAGCCGTTTTGATAGCAAGTCTGCTGACATAGGGTAACCTTTTTCATTGACTGTCCTCACAGTGCTGCCATAAATTTAATGTTATGGCACTAAAAGATTATTTTTTCTTTACAAAAGAGGAGCGGCACGGAGTGTTGCTGCTTCTGGTCATTATCTCCACAATTATTGGAGTTAAGGTTACAATTGCGGCGGTACATAATCCACAACCCAATGAACAACCAACTGCAACAAACATTGTTAATACAAAAAAAATTGCGGTTTCATCGGGGAAATACAGACATTATAACAAACGGGAAGTAGGCACTGTAGAATTAAACACCGCTGACACAATACTTCTGCAGGAACTAAAAGGAATAGGACCTGGATTTGCAAGAAGGATTGTCAAGTACAGAGAGCAACTTGGCGGATTTTACGCAAAAGAGCAATTACTGGAGGTTTATGGATTCTCTGACTCGCTGTATAATCTTATAAAAGAGCGTATAACCGTTGATGAAACAAAAATAAGGAAACGGAATGTCAATACAGAAAGCATTTCAACGCTTAAACGACACCCGTACATATCTTATTATGAGGCACGTGCTATTATTGAGTATAGAGACGGAAAGCGTAACAGAAAAGTGGAAGACATAACAGAACTCTCAATTCTGCCTGATTTGCAGGAGAACTGGGAGATAATAAAACTATATATCTGTGCTGAATGACAATGACTGATTAAAGACATTTCCTGAACCTCTCAAGAAACTCCTTGGCATCGTTCATTGTGAGACAAAGAGGAGGTAAAAGACGTATGGTATTTGTTCCGGCAACACCCGTAAACACCTTTTGTTCAAACAACAGCTTTGACCTTATCTCTTTAATTGGCTGCTCAAATTCAAGTCCAATCATAAGTCCGCGTCCTCTAACCTCTTTAATGCCTTCAATCTTTTTAAGTTCCTCAAGCAGATACGCACCAACCTTTGCGGCATTTTCTATAAGATGTTCCTTCTCTATAATGTCAAGCACGGCAATGGCTCCTGCACAACCAAGATGATTGCCACCGAAAGTAGTGCCAAGCTGACCATATACAGGAGTGAATTTAGGACTTACAATAAGACCGCTCATTGGAAATCCGTTGCAAATTCCCTTTGCCACCGTAATTAAATCCGCCTTTATTCCTGAGTATTGATGAGCAAAGAACTTACCGCTACGTCCATATCCTGACTGTATTTCATCCAAAATAAGTACAACATCATTCTTATCACATTCTTCACGCAATTGACACATAAATTTGTCATCGGGGATTTGAATTCCACCTATACCTTGAATACCCTCAATAATTACCGATGAATACGTGCCTTTTTGTAGTTCTGCCTTAACTGCTTCTATATCATTCAAATCTACAAAAGTAACCTCCATACCTTCATTAACAGGTGCTATGTACTTAGGTATGTCTGTAACTTTTACAGCGGCGGCTGTACGTCCATGAAAAGAGTGACGAAATGCCAACACCTGCTTTTTGCCATTATAAAAAGAGGCAAGTTTTAGTGCGTTTTCATTAGCCTCAGCTCCTGAATTTATTAGGAACAGTGAATAATCATCATAACCGCACACCTTACCCAACTTCTCCGCCAACACTCTTTGAAGTCCGTTTACTACTGAATTTGAATAGAAACCAAGCCTTGCAACCTGCTCACTTATGGCACTGACATAGTCAGGGTGGGCATGACCTACAGAAATAACAGCATGACCACCATACAAATCCAAATACTCATTACCTTCTTTGTCATATACATGACATCCTTGACCCTTTACAATTTCAATGGGGAACAACGGATATACATCAAAAAGTTTCATAATCATATATTTTTGAGACAGCAAAGTTACAATTTTATTTGCTATTACGCTCACTAAATGTTACTTTTGTAATCATTAATTATGTCAGACTACTCAAAAACAGGTAAAAGCTGGCTTACAATTCTTAAAATTGTAATAATGGCTGGAGCATACGGATACCTTGCGTATGTGCTTTTTACATTTGACAAATATAATGAACTTGCGGGTAGTCTTTCCAATATAGATGGCAAACGCTGGGCTATTTTGCTTTTGACAATAATTCTTATGCCGTTAAACTGGGCTGTTGAGAGCCTGAAATGGAAAACTCTTGTAAATCAAATTCAAGCAATGCCGTTCTTTGCGGCGTTCAAATCTGTTCTTATGGGACTTGCATCGGGGTTCTTTACTCCTAACAGAATATGCGACCC
>JAZUKL010000081.1:0-59149 GCA_045643245.1 Candidatus Enterocola sp. | reverse complement strand
GCCCCTCGACTTGCATGTGTTAGGCCTGTCGCTAGCGTTCATCCTGAGCCAGGATCAAACTCTTCATTGTATTTATATTGTTTTCTTGTTTGTCCTTTGATAGGCTCGGGGACTTGTATGTATCTCTACATACGCTCTTTTGTTTCCTTCCTTGTTTTGGTTGTTTGTTGTTATGCAGTCTGTCAAAGATCTTTTCACCACTTCCTTTCGGAAAGGGATTGCAAAGGTACGGCTCTTTTTTTAATCCGCAAAATATTTTTGCACTTTTTTTCAAAAAATTTCAAAAAATTTCGATTTTTTTCGATTTTTCGGGGATCGCCGACTTTACACCTTATTACATAGGACAAAAAAAATCCAAAACCGTGAAGTTTTGGACTTTTTTAGTAGAAATAAAGAACTGTTACTTACGTATTCCAAGTTCTTTAATGATGGCACGGTAACGTTCAATATCAATCTCCTTAAGGTAATTAAGAAGTTGACGGCGTTTACCAACCAACATAACCAAAGCACGACGTGTGCTATAATCTTTCTGATTTGCAGCAACGTGTTCCTGCAAATGGGCAATACGGGCAGAGAATAATGCTATCTGGCTCTCTGGAGAACCAGTGTCAGTCTTGGACTTTCCGTACTTCCCGAAGATTTCTTCTTTTTGTTCTTTAGACAAATACATATAGTTTATTTTTGAAAACGGGGGCAAAGTTACACAAGCGAGAGCAAAAAACCAAAAAAATCTTGGATTTTTTTTGCTGAAAAATCAGATTTTCATATTGAAAAGCCTGATTTTCAATAGGGAAAGATGGTTTTTCAAGAAAAAAGCGTTCCGCTTTTTGTTTTTTGCCGAGCGTAAGTTAACTTCACGAGTACCCGCAGGGTACGAGTAAAGGTACACTTACGGAGTGAGTTGAACTTTCTTCACGAGTAAAACGAACATAGTGAGTTTTACGAGTAAAGTTAATACCAACGAAGTTGGAAACTTCACGAGTACCCGCAGGGAATCCATACCTTATTATATGGTAATAACTGAGCCTGCCGCAACGTCTGTAGTAACCCAAGTGTTGCCGCCTATAACGGCATCCTTGCCTATGGTTATGCGGCCTAAAATTGTGGCACCTGCATAAACCACTACATTATCCTCAAGAATAGGGTGACGTGGGATACCCTTGATAGGGTTGTTGTCTGCATCGGTGGGAAAACTTTTGGCACCAAGCGTAACTCCCTGATACAGTTTGACATTATTACCTATAATACAGGTTTCACCTATTACTATGCCTGTACCGTGGTCTATGGCAAAATACTTTCCTATGGTGGCACCAGGGTGAATGTCAATACCTGTTTCAGAGTGCGCCATTTCAGTTATTATTCTTGGAATCAGTATGTTGGCTCCTAATTGAAGCAGACAGTGCGCTATTCTGTAGTTTACAATGGCACGTATGCCCGGATATGACAGAATTATCTCTCCAAAATTCTTTGCGGCAGGGTCTCCGTTGAATATAGCCTCAACATCGGTTGTCAAAATCTCTTTTATTTCAGGCAACTTTTCTATGAACTCCGATGCCATATCTTTTGCTATTGCCTTACGCTCAGACATTTGCCTATTGTCATCTCCAAAACACATACCTGCATACAGTTGGCTGCTAAGTTTTGAAAAAAGTCGCTCCATATTAACCCCTAAATGATACGGCAAAGTGGCAGGATTTATTGCAGTATTATCCCCAAAGAATCCAGGGAACAACACTGAACGGCATAATTCTATTATTTCCTTTAGTTCGTCTCTTGACGGATTTGGTTCTCCATCACAGGTGCAATGAGAAAGTTTCCCGTCCTCTTGCAGTGAAGCAAGGCATTGTACTGCCTTTTGAATTCTTGTATTGTGCTGATTCTTATTCATATTGAGTGCAAAGTTACAAATTTAAGGTGAAAAGTTAATAAATTTTTGTAACTTTGTAACTTTATTGGTTTATTTCATCTTTCATGAAAACATATAATTGGATAAACAGAATTGCCGGGTTTGCCGTTTTTGTCATTGCAATGATAACATACGCACTGACCGTGGAGCCTACGGCAAGTTTTTGGGATTGCCCTGAGTTTATAACAACTGCCTTTAAGATGGAGGTGGGACATCCGCCAGGAGCACCGTTTTTTATGCTTACAGGCAAAGTGGCTTCACTATTTGCAAGTGACCCAAGTCAGGTTGCATACACAATAAACCTGTTGAGTGCATTTTTCAGTGCCTTAACCATTCTGTTCCTGTTCTTTACAATAACACACCTTGCAAAAAGACTTATTGTAAATGCAAGCAATGAGCCTTCAACATCTGAAATAATAGAGATAATAGGTAGCGGACTTATAGGGTCACTGGTTTATACTTTTTCTGACACTTTCTGGTTTTCTGCTGTTGAAGGAGAGGTTTACGCATATTCATCTTTCTTAACAGCCATTGTATTTTGGATCATTCTGAAATGGGAGCAAAAGGCTGACGAGCCACACTCTGACAGGTATCTTATTCTTATTTTCTATATTATGGGTATCTCTGTGGGAGTTCACTTGCTTAACCTGCTTACCATACCTGCCATTGTTCTTGTATATTATTTCAAGAAATTTGAGAATACAAACTTCAAGGGAATGTGCGTGGCACTGTTGGTATCGTTTGCTATTTTGGCATTTATACTCTACGGTCTGATACCGGGATTCATCACTCTTGCAGGAATTATAGAACTATTCTTTGTCAACACATTACATTTGCCGTTCAATTCAGGTACATTGGTGTATTGCATACTTGCAATAGGCTCTCTTGTATGGTCTATCATTGAACTTTACAAGGAAAACAGAAATATTACAAGAATCAAGATATCGTCTCTGCTTACGGCATCGCTGCTTGGAGTGCCTTTCCTTGGCGGAAACCTATGGGTGGGTCTTATCATAATAGCAGGCGTAATTGTCTATTTCATTGTAAAGAAGGACAATATAAGCGTAAGACTTATGAGTACAATTGTTGTATCTATGGCTGTTATTCTTATTGGCTACAGCAGTTATGCAGTAATTGTAATACGTTCTCTTGCAAACCCTCCAATGGACCAAAACTCTCCTGACAATGTATTTTCACTTAAGAATTACCTTAATCGTGAACAATACGGAGACCGTCCTTTGTTCTATGGTGCATACTACAGTGCTGAACCTGAGCTTGAAGTTGTAGGCGATTATTGCCGTACAAAAACAGTTGAAGGAGGCAAGACATACGGTAAAAAGGAGAAGACTTCTGCCGATGAAAAAGATGAATATGTAGTTACCTCTACAAGTGTAAAGGCTGTTTACGGCAAACAGTTCAAGACCCTGTTCCCACGTATGCACAGCAATCAGGGAGACCATCCTAAACTTTATGAAAGTTGGGTTAATGTAAGGGGTAAGATGGTAGATTATGATGAGTGCGGAAGAAAAACAAAGGTTAAGATTCCAACTTTTGGTGAGAATTTGGCATTTTTCTTTACATATCAGCTCAATTATATGTACTGGCGATACTTCCTTTGGAACTTTGCCGGCAGACAAAATGACATTCAGGGACATGGAGAGGTTACAAACGGTAACTGGAAGAGTGGATTTGATGCCATTGACACTGAAATGATAGGCTCTCAATATGACTTGCCACCTATGTACAAGAACAATAAGGGGAATAACGCCTACTATCTGCTACCCCTTATTTTAGGCTTGATAGGAATTGTTTATCAGCTGTCAACAGGCAAGAAAGGCAAAGAGTCATTTTGGATTACATTTGTTCTGTTCTTTATGACGGGTATTGCCATAGTATTGTACTTGAATCAGGGACCGTCAGAACCAAGAGAAAGGGATTACGCCTACGCAGGCAGTTTTTATGCGTTTGCAATATGGGTTGGATTTGGAGTTGCAGGACTTTCCAAATTGTTAAAAGATGTTAAAATTCCTGCTGTAGTGGCAGCATCGCTGGCTTTATTGGTGTCAATTCCTGCTCCTGCATTTATGGCTCATGACAATTGGGACGACCATGACCGTTCAAACCGCTATGTTGTTAGGGATTTTGGATTAAATTACTTTAATTCTTGTGCTGATAACGCCATTATTTTTACAAACGGCGATAATGATACGTTCCCTCTTTGGTACACACAAGACACTGAGGCTAATCCTGTATCGCTTGATAAGAGGGTTTGCAATCTCTCATATCTACAAACAGACTGGTATATTGACCAAATGCGCCGCGATGCCTATAATTCAAAGGGTCTTCCAATTACTTGGGAAAGAAAGACTTACATTGAGGGCAAGCGTGATGTCATTTACCTTTATGACCTATTGGAAGGTCCTATTGACTTAAAGTGGGCTATTGACAAGTTTCTTGCAAGTGATGACCCTGCCACTAAAACTGACCCTAACGGCAGTGGTACATACAAGGAGTTTATTCCATGCAAGGTTTTCAGCGTTCCTGTAAACAAGGATAATCTTGTAAAACAAGGAGCAATTAAGCCTGGCGAGGAGGACAAACTTGCCGACACCATGATTATAGACCTTAGCAACAAGAGGTATCTGACAAAGAGCGACCTTATGGTGCTTGAAATGATTGCCAACAACAATTGGGAACGTCCTATATATTACGCAGTTACTGTGGGTTCTGACATGTATCTTGGCATGAAGAAGTATTTTCAACTTGAGGGTATGACATACAGAATTGTACCGTTCAAAGACACTAATGACATTACGGTAAACACTGACATTATGTATGACAACATGTTGAACAAGTTCCGCTTTGGCAACATCGAAGACCCTAAAGTATATCTTGATGAGAACATTCTTAGAATGTGCATTGCACAACGTCAGATGTTCAGCAGGCTGACCGATGCACTTGTTCAGGAAAAGGACTCGGCAAGAACAGCCAACGCACTTGCATTCTGTATGGAGCATATTCCCGGCAACACAGTAAGGCACACATATACTTCCGTTGGATTTGTAGAGAATTATTACGCTATAAACATGCCTGACAAGGCAAGAGAACTTGGCAACAGCATAGCGGACGATGCAGAGCAGAATCTTATATGGCTAAGCCAATTCAAGCGTGATAAGTATGCAAGTGCCATGGAGGACATTGCCATTAATTTGGCTGCACTTCAGGAGTTGTCCATTATAACTCAGTCATACGATATGGACTCGTTTGAAAAATATTATTCCACTTTCCTGAAATACAGTTCAATGTATAAAGGGGCAAGATAAGGTATGTTTATTGAACAGGTTCCATATTTGGTAAGGCTTCTATACAGAAATGTTCTTTGGAGAAAAGACAAAAAAGAGCATTCCATATATCTGACAATAGATGACGGACCTACTGAGGAGAACACCTTGTGGATTCTTGATATGCTTGATTATTTTGATGTAAAGGCAACATTCTTTTGCATAGGCAGGAACGTTGATGAGCATCCTGAACTTTACGCTGAGATAAAAAGGCGCGGGCACTCTGTAGGCTTGCACGGTTATGACCATAAAAGAGGGCTGTACAAGAACACCGATGTGTTTTTCAAGGACATAGAAAAAGGGGCGGCACTTATTAAGACAAATCTTTTCAGACCACCTCACGGGCATATTACAAGAGAGCAGGCGGAAGAGTTAGGCAAACGATACCAAATAGTTCTTTGGGACGTGCTTTCAAGAGACTATGATAAAGACCTTAACGGTGAAGAGGTGCTTGACATTGTAAAAAAATATGGCAGAAACGGCTCAATAGTTGTGTTCCATGATTCCATAAAGGCACAGGAGAATATGAGGTACGCACTGCCAAACGCAATAAAATATTGGAAAACACAGGGATACGAATTCAAAATAATAAATAATAGTTAAGGAGACTGTTACTAGGAATGAGAGCAGAACCAAGTTTACTTGAGTTATGCCGAATGACGAAGTAACATGGTTAAAACGGAGTTTTAACAAAAGGAAATTTTCAATTATTATGAATATATTATTATTAGGTTCAGGCGGCAGGGAACATGCTCTTGCTTGGAAAATTGCACAAAGTAAAAAAGTTGACACACTGTTTATTGCCCCAGGAAATGCAGGAACTGCAAATGTAGGGAAAAATGTAAACATCAAGGCTGATGATTTTGAGGCTATAGGCAAGTTTGCAATAGAAAACAATGTCAAGATGGTGGTTGTAGGACCTGAAGACCCACTTGTCAAGGGAATTTATGACTACTTTAAGGACAATAAGGAGTTATGTGGCATAACTGTAATAGGTCCTTCAAAATTTGGTGCGCAAATGGAGGGCAGCAAGGACTTTGCAAAACAGTTTATGATGCGTCATAATATTCCAACAGCCAAATATCTCTCTGTAAACTCATCTAATTTAGAGGAAGGTAAAGCGTTCCTTAAAAGCATGAAGGCTCCTTATGTACTTAAGGCAGATGGACTTGCAGCAGGAAAAGGTGTGCTGATAATTGATAATCTTGATGAAGCCCTAAAGGAGTTGGATGAGATGTTGGGAGGCAAGTTTGGGGCATCAAGTGCAACCGTTGTGTTGGAAGAGTTTCTTAGTGGCATTGAATGTAGCGTATTTGTGCTGACCGACGGCAAGGATTATGCAATTCTGCCTGAAGCCAAAGACTATAAACGCATTGGTGAGGGTGACAAAGGTCTGAATACAGGTGGTATGGGTTCTGTATCGCCCGTAAGTTTTGTAACCAAAGAGTTTATGGAGAAGATTGAAAGCCGCATAATAAAACCTACAATTGACGGTCTTTACACGGAGAATATTGTATATAAGGGATTTGTATTCTTTGGTCTGATAAATGTTGATGGTGACCCGTATGTAATTGAGTATAACGCCAGAATGGGAGACCCCGAAACAGAGTCAGTTATGTTACGTTTGAAAAATGATATTGTGGAGTTGTTTGAGGCAACTGCAAACGGAACTCTGAAAAACTGTAAGATTGAAAAAGACCCAAGATATGCTGTTACCGTAATGCTTGTATCGGGCGGATACCCTGAGGCATATCAAAAAGGCAAGGTTATCTCAGGTACTGACAAGGTTACTGAAAGTGTTGTGTTCCACGCAGGTACAGCGTTAAAGGACGGTCAGACCGTTACAAGCGGCGGTAGGGTTATTGCCATAAGTTCCTACGGAGATAATAAGGAGTCTGCCTTGAAGAAATCATTTGAAGCCGCAAAACTGATTGATTTTGAAGGCAAATATTTCAGACGCGATATAGGCTTTGACCTTAAGTAGATTTATTTTTTATGTACTACTCAAGGGTTGAGAACACAAGAATTATCAGCACTGCGGCAACTGTAATAATTGCTGTTGTCATTTTGGCTGCCAAATATGTTCTATCTCTTGACATTTATTCCTTACTTTTTACACTAATAGGTGCAATGGCAGTATCGGTGGTTTGTTTTAAGTCCGATATTGTCAAGCGGAATAAGTCCTTACCTTTCTTCTTTATTGCACTTATTGGCTCCTGCATTGGCATTGAAGGTGGCTGGTGGCAAGGCTATGCGGTTGCACTCCTGATTTTTACAATATGGTCTATAGGACTTTCATTTCATAAAGAAGAGGTGTTGGTGTGGAAAATATTCACCACAATGATTCTTTTTGCTGTAGCAACTTTAATTGACGGCACTATCATTTGGATTCTGCCGTCATTTATTGTCTGCCTGATTATGTTTGAAAAGTTCACCCTTCAAAATTTAATTGCCGCATTATTCGGATTCTGTACTGTTTATGCCATGTTAGCATCGGTGGCTTTTATTACTGACAAATTCAATCTGTTTACCGACTATATAAACAGCATTCTACCTTCATTTGAACTAATCAGTTTACGTACAGCAGATTTAATAATATACATATCCACCGGCGTTTACACTCTGATTTCATTCGTTTTCTTTTTATCCCGATTCAACAATAACAGCTTAAAGTTCAGAACTACGGTACTGTTCTCTTTCTGCTTTCTTTTAAATTTGATTCTCATTAACCTTTTTACAAGACATACTTATAATTTTGAGCCGACTGTTCTGCTAATGCTTGGAGTATTGCTGTCATGGTTTGCTGAAAATGCAAACTCCAAGTTTGAAAAGGTATTATTTTACCTTTATCTCTCTTTTATGGCACTGACGCTGTTATGTAAATATTTTATTTTGTAAAAGTGCGGAATTTTTTGTATATTTGGACTTCAAATGGTATACTATGGACGAAATTGAATCCACACTAAATTTTAATCAGGAAGTTGAATACAATGATGAGCAAGTAAAGTCTCTTGAAGGCTTGGAACATGTCAGGCTCAGACCTGGTATGTATATAGGCAAACTTGGAGACGGTACTTACGCTGATGATGGTATCTATGTTCTTTTGAAAGAGGTTATTGACAACTCTATTGATGAATTTCGTATGAAGTACGGAAACAAAATAGAGGTAAACATTAACGGAAGAACTGTTTCTGTAAGAGACTACGGTAGGGGTATTCCTCAAGGCAAACTGATTGATTGTGTTGCCAAAATGAACACAGGAGCCAAATATGACTCTGCTGTGTTTAAGAAAAGTGTAGGACTTAATGGTGTTGGTGCAAAAGCCGCAAATGCTCTTTCAAGTTCATTCACTGCAATTTCATATAGAGACGGCAAAGCAAAAAAAGCCTATTTTGAGGTGGGCAAACTTGTTAAAGAGTGGGATTTGGAGGATACCGTTGAAAAAAACGGAACTTTCATAGAGTTTACTCCTGACTGTGGAGAAAAACTGTTTGGCAACTATCAATACAATCATGAGATAGTTGGTGATATGTTAAGAAACTACAGTTACCTGAATCCAGGGTTGACGTTAGTTTTTAACGGAGAAAAAATACTTTCAAAAAACGGATTGCTTGACCTTTTGAATGAACGCGTTACAGAAGAGACCCTATACCCTATAGTTCATCTTAGCGGAGAGGATATAGAAGTGGCGTTCACTCACACTGACCAATATGGAGAGGAATACTACTCATTTGTAAACGGGCAGTACACAATACAAGGCGGCACGCATCAAAGTGCATTCAGAGAGGCTTTTGCCCGCACTGTAAAGGAGTTCTTCAATAAAAATATGGAGTACTCAGACATTAGAAGCGGACTATGTGCAGCCATTTCAATAGGTGTTGAAGAGCCTGTATTTGAATCTCAGACTAAAATAAAATTAGGTTCAAAGGATGTTGGACCTGACGGGCCTTCCATTGCCAAATTTGTATCAGACTTCCTTAAAAAGGAATTGGATAACTATTTGCATAAGAACCCTGATGTTACAGAGATAATCAACAAAAAGATACTTGAATCAGAGCGTGAAAGAAAGGCAATAGCAGGAGTTTCAAAGCAAGCCAAAGAGAGGGCTAAAAAGGCAAACCTGCACAATAGCAAACTACGTGACTGCCACTACCACCTAAATGACGGCAAAGATGAAGAAAAACGCCTTGCAAGTTCAATTTTCATAACAGAGGGCGATTCTGCAAGTGGTTCAATAACAAAAAGCCGCAATGTCAACACTCAAGCAGTGTTCAGTTTAAGAGGAAAACCACTGAACAGTTACGGACTTACTAAAAAAATAGTGTATGAAAATGAGGAGTTCAACCTGCTTCAGGCGGCTCTAAACATTGAAGACGGATTGGAGGGACTTAGATATAACAAAGTCATTATTGCCACCGATGCCGATGATGACGGTATGCACATACGCCTGCTGCTTATGAACTTCTTTTTGCAGTTCTTCCCTGATTTGGTAAAGGCAGGTCATGTGTATATACTGCAAACCCCGCTTTTCCGTGTTAGAAACAAGAACAGAAACAAGAAAGAGGTTTATTATTGCTACTCTGACGATGAGCGTATAAAAGCAATAAAAAAACTTGGAGACAATGCTGAAATAACCAGATTCAAAGGTTTAGGTGAAATATCATCTGATGAATTTGGCATTTTCATAGGCGATGACATAAGGCTTGACCCTGTATCAATAAAGAAAGGTGACGCAGTTTCAACTCTGCTTGGATTCTATATGGGCAAGAATACGCCTGAAAGACAAAATTTTATAATCTCCAATTTGAGAATAGAAAGTGATAGTGAAGAAGAATTGTTTGGAATTTAGAAAAATTATTTGTTACTTTGTAATCAATTAATACATCAAAGATATGAAATACACAGGAATTATAATTGTACTATTAGGAGCGCTTGCTCTTATTGTTCCTGCTCTTGCAGGATGTGAGTCTAACACAACACTTGTTATAGGTGCAGTTCTTTTAGTTGGCGGAGCCATTACTCATGGCATCATCTACAAAAAAGGTATAGACAAGGACATTTCAAAATAATTTTTTTATTTTTTTGAGCAATAAAAAGAAGAGCGGACTTTTGGTCCGCTCTTCTTTTTATCCTTGTTGATATTCAAATTACTTTGCAATTGCTTGGAAAGTTTCCACTGTCCAATATTTAGCAAACTCAAGGTCAGATTTTGCTCTGCTTGCATAGTTAGAATCCATTGCAACGGCTTGTCTCAAATTGTTGAACAAGTCATTATCTTGAGCGGTACGAGCAGCGCATATTGCAAGTAGATAGTATGTTGTAGCATCTTTCTTCTCAACACTGTTAAGAATGTTCTTTGCATTTTCATAGCTGCCTACAAGAATTTGAGCAAGACCTGCATTGTTAGATTTTGTATCACCAAATGCTTCAACAGCCTTAGCATAATCACCCTCTTCAAGATAAAGAACTGCTTGACCTTCATTCAAGTTCTCAACACCAGCTGATTTGCTGAAGTATTGTTTTGCAGCCTCTGTATCGTTGCTTGTAAGAGCAATAAGAGCCAAGTTGAAGTTAGCCTCAGCCTTATCAGCACCACCATTGTTTACAGACTGGTTCAAAGCCTCTTGAGAAGCGGCAATGTCACCCTTAGCAAGGTCAATTGCAGCCACGTTGTTGCTTGTTCTCCAATCAGATGCATTTTGTTTTGCATTAGCCTCTGTGTACTTAGCGGCAGCCTCTTTGTTACCTGCTTGGCAAGCAAGCTTAGCGGCAAACATAAGTTCCTCAACATTCAAGCTATCTGGATTATTCTCAGCAAGAGCAAGAATCTCTTCATCTGTTTTACCCTTAAGTGTTACGTCAAGTGTAATGTGAGAACGACGAAGTTTTGGAAGAATCTCAGATGCAAGTTCTGTATAAGCGGCAGAAAGATTCTTGATTTCCTTCTCACGTGTTTCTGTATCAGCGTAAGAAGAAAGAACACGTAGGATAAGGTCTTTATCCTTTACATTTGACTCATTAACAAGTTTCTGGAAACCTTCCCAATCCTGTGCAATATATTGAGCATCAAGAGCGGCTTGGCTCTTTTGTTTCTTCAAGAAGCTCTCAGTGTTCTTTTGACGGTTAGCGGCAAGTTTTTCATTAAGCTCAGCACCACCATCAGGAGAAGCGGCAGATACAACTGAAACACCGTTTACAACGCGTCTCTCACAAGCGGCAGCGTCTTTCTCAGCCTTCAAAAGTGCCTTAACATCATCATTGCTCTTAACGTCAGCCTGTTGAATTTGGAACATAACATCAGCCTCTGTAAGTTCTTGTGTGTCACGTACAAAGTTATCTTTTGCAAATGCTGGTTTAACTGTAGCACCATTTGCAAGTGTAGAAGTTGCAATACATCCTACTGCAATGTCAAGGTCAGGTATCTCAACCTCTTTAGAACCTACTACAGCCTTAAATTTCAATGTAAGAACTGAGTTTGCCATTTCAGGAACATAGTCAAAAGAGAAGTTCATAGAACCCTCACCACCAGCCTTATATTGGATGGTTTCATCATTACCTTTAACCTTCTCTCCTTGATAAGTTACAGTTGTACCAACTGCCTCACCGCCCTCATATCTTAGGACTGGAGTGATGTCAATAACAGCCTTCTTAACAAAATACTTCTCAGGGAATTTAGCGGCAATTGTGCCCTCTACCTTACCTGCTTTAACCTCTAGTGGATTAGGGTTGACATTGAAATACTCTGGTTGCATGTCACCCAATTTGGCGCAAGATGCAAGCATTGTAACAAGCACCACGCCTAAACCTAAACGAAAAACATTCTTTTTCATATTAATAAAATTAGTTGTTAATAAATTGTCTTCTATACATTTAACGCACAAAGTTAAAAATTTTTATTATAAAAACCATATTTTTTCTCTTTTTTTTACTTAAAATCCAAAAAATGTGCATTTTAAGTGCTATTTTTGCAAAATAAATGATACAAATTCATTGCAAATACCCATTAGTGACAAGATATGTCAATGCATTTAAGGTGTTGGCATCGTATGCCTTATCTACTGCTACGGGGAAATCATATACATTGGGGCTGCCTGTTTCAGCATCGGTGGAACCCGCAAACTTCTGCAACTTAAATTGCGCCCAATGTCCTACAGGTCTTGGACTTATAAAAAAGAGACCTACAACTATGGATTTGAACAAATTCAAATCTGTTATTGACGCTCTAAGTCCTGAACTTATGTGGATGAATCTATATTTTCAGGGAGAGCCATTTCTAAACAAACATTTGCCTGAAATGGTGAAATATGCCAATGCGCATCACATAAAGACCTCCATTTCAACAAATGGTCATTTTCTTTCTAAAGAGACTGCCGCCGCACTGAAGAATGCCGGACTTGACCATTTAATAATCAGTCTTGACGGTGCAACAGAGGAGAGTTATGTGAAATATAGGCAGGGAGGCAATTTTAATAAGGTTATTGAAGGTATTGAAAATGCTGTACGGGCTGGATTGAATATTGAATTGCAATGTCTGTTGCTGAGTTCCACTGAAAATGAGATTGTTCAAGTAAAACAATTAGGAAAGAGACTTGGAGTAAGCAAAATCACATTCAAAACCGCTCAATTCTATACTAAAGACCCTCTTATGCCCCAAAACAATGCCTACAGCCGATACAAAAAAGGCTCTTTAACGTTAAAGAAAAAAACATATAATAGGTGTTGGAGAGTAATAAGCAGTATAGTCATAACCACAGACGGAGAAATTCTGCCATGTTGTTTTGACAAGGACTGCACTCATAGTTACGGCAATGTCTTCAAGACGGAGATAAACAAAGATGCCTTTTGTAAGATATTGACCTCACAAAAGGCATCAGATTTCAAAAACAAGGTATTTTCTCACAGAAAAAGCATTGAAATATGCACTAACTGCACGGAATAATCAATTTTTCAACACCTTGAACTGCTTGACAGCTCCATTTGACTGCACCCAAACAAAATAGCATCCTGGTGTCAATCCTGCCATTGAAACTTCATTAGTATTGAAAGAAGATGACTTTATTTTACCTGTCTCATCATAAACTGTGATACTCTCTATCGGACTGAATGAGTAGGCATAAACATAATTGTCAACTACTGTAGGATAAACAGAGATATCATCAATTGCATCCTGTATATCCTCAGCCTCTACAGTATTGTCTAACTTAATTGAACTATATATAGCCAATTGACCCTTTTGAAGAGTTACAGGTTGTGTTTCACTTTCAACAATAAACTCCTCTCCAGTCATATAATCATACCACTTTCCTGTTTTTGGGAATATATCAGTGTTTGTGATTGCTTGCGTAGCACTGAAATTTGCCAAAACAATAACATACACATCTTCACCGTCTTTTGTAGTTGTTGAAATGATTTTACGCATCTTTGTTACATTAGCTTGACTGCAATTCTGTAACTTAACCACATCAGACCTGAACAATTCAGGATGTCTTGTCTTTAGGTTAATGATTTTGCAACTTTCAAGATATGCTCTTTTTCTTTCAGGAACCTGGTCATATTTCAAGGCTTGGTAGCCCTCACTCCAAGGAACAGGCTTCCTTGAAATATTTGCTCCTCCATACTCAAGGTTTATATCGTAACCCATTTCATCAAACTGCCATATCATTTTCGGACCTGGAATAAGGGTTGCAAATGCAATGTATTCCGGAACTCTTGCAAGTCTTGACGCCTCATTTTTCTTTAAGTCTCCTAAACCATACATTTTAGCCCTATAGAAATTACGCTCCTCATCATGGCTTGAAGCATAACCAATCCAACCATCCTCCAACATTCCTCCCTTACCACTTGCATCAACAAAATTACTGCCGTCTCCAACACCTTCCGCCACTTGACCATAACTGTAATTTTTATTACGCCAAGGAAGTGCACCATACTCTGACATATACTTCTCATCTTTGGTAAAATACTCTAAAATATAGTACGCATTTGGATTAACCTCCCATACAGCATTTCCGTAATCTTGAAGAATCGCCATTCTAGATGGGTCTATTTCACTTAATGCAGCATCTGTTGTGGTCTTTTTCTGAGTAAATCCTTTTGCAAGGTCCATTCTGAAACCATCCACATTGTACTCCCTCAACCAATATTGCAAGCAACGCTTGAAATATTGTCTTGTGCCGTCATATTCGTGATTCAAATCCTGGTCAACACTCCATAGATGTTTGTCTTCATAATTAACCCACGGATTATCAACTGTGGCTTTTCTCTTTGATGTATCCCAATACAACTGTGCAAAAGTGTTTCTCTGATGTGTGTGATTAAACGCAACATCCAATATTACGGCGATACCACGCCTGTGACATTCATCAACAAATTCCTTAAATTGATTTTTTGTAGCATAAACCTTATCCAAAGCAAAATAGAAGGCAGGATTATATCCCCAGCTTTCATTGCTGTCAAACTCCATAACCGGCATAAGCTCAATTGCATTTACACCTAAGCTGTCCAAGTAATCCAATTTGTCAAAGACTTCAACTATTGAGCCTAATGTAATGCCTGGTTTTGCTCCTGACGGGGTTTTCGTTCTTGACACAAAATCCCTTATACATAACTCATAAACAACCAAATCCTTTTTATTCGGGGCTTCCCATCCCTCGTTGTATTTCCACTGATAAGGATTGGGGTCTGTATGTCTTAACACACTTATATAACCTGTCACACCCGACCTATTCTTTACAATTGCCTTAAAATCAGAATCCAATCTGTCTAATATTTGCGTGTCACTACTTGTATCAAGATACCACTCTGCGTACGGGTCAGGAAGTCTTGCCCCTCCCTCTATCCTATACATAAACGCATAATACTTGTCAACCTCTGGCACTTGGAACTCCAACCAATAAAAGATTGAATCCTTATACATTTCATACTCCTCACTCTCAGTCCAATTATTAAAATCTCCGACTACACTAACCGATGTTGTCAGCGGAGCCCTGAACACAAGACCAACCTTACCCTCAGGTAAATAATTGATGCCCTCCTTCAAGTATGACGGTACAGGCTTGTTTACAGGAAGTTTATCACATCTCTTAACTCTGAACTGCAAAGTGTCATTAAACACCTTTTCATCATTATATAGATTGAAATCTATTTTATAAGTACCTGCTGTTGTTAATGTGGCATCAAGTGTAATCTCATCAGTATTATACTTAACACACTTTATTGTATCCTTCTTTGCCTTATATATTACATTTAATGATAGTGAATCAACCTCACCTATTGTTGAAACAGCCTTAAATGAATATGGTTTATCCCTCAACACCACTTCTCCACTTTTAGGAGACACAATATAACCGTCATTAACTAACGGATAATACAAATGCTCCGTAAATGTAACTCCGTCTTTAGTCCTAAAGACAAACATCAATTTTTGTACATCGACATTGGATGCGATATTTAAAAATTTTCCTATACCACCTTCAATCAGCAATTCCCATAAATTTTCCTCTCCTTCAACTTTATTTAACGTGAATTTCGCTCTGGTATCTGTCCATGAATTTGCATATTTAATGTCATAGTCATCTATACTTTTGTTTGTAACGGTACCGACATAGGCATAACATGACTCCTGACCCATCATTCTGCCGCTGCCTTTTGAAGCGTCAAATATAATTTTGAATTCAGTAGTCAAATCTCCCCTACGAATAAACGCAGGGTCTGATGATATTTGTGCATTCAACGCTGTTAAAGAAAACGCACTGGCTAATAGGATAAACAGTTTCTTCATATTCTAAAATTTAATAGTTGCAAAATGTTTTGCAAGTTACGCAAAATATTTGACAATAACAAAAAAAATGGGCAGAACTGAATGTCCTGCCCATAAAACATGGATAAAATCCTATTATTTTGCCTCTGCAGCCTTAATCTGTTTCTTCTTTGCCGCATCAAATGAAATTGGCACTGCAATAAACAAGGTTGAAACTGTACCTGCAATTACACCTATCATAAGAGCAAATACAAATCCGCGGATTGTTTCGCCACCCAATAGGAATATTACAAGCAATACAACAAATGTTGAGAATGATGTTGAGAACGTACGCATCAAGGTAGCGTTAATTGCATCATTTATTGTTGATTTGGCATCTCTTGTAGGATATAATGTCCTAAGCTCACGTACACGGTCAAACACAACCACGGTATCGTTGATTGAATAACCTATGATTGTAAGGATAGCCGCAATAAATGACTGGTCAACCTCCATTGAGAATGGCATGATTGAATAGAATAATGAGTACATACCCATAATTATCAAAGTGTCATGAGCAAGAGCCACAACAGCACCCAAACTGTATGATACGTTACGGAAACGAATCAATATATATAGGAATATACCTATCAATGAGAACAACACAGCAAGCACTGCATCACGCTTAATGTCATCAGCAATTGCAGGACCAACCTTCTGTGAACTCTGAACGCCAAGATTTGAAACATTAGCCTCAGTTGAAAGAGAAGGAACGCCGTCTGTTACAACATAGCCTTTAAGGAACATCTCTTTATCAACAGCATCGTTGGCAATAAGCGGTTTCAGACTTTCAAATAGGATATCCTCAATCTCATCATCTACAGATTTGTCATTTGAAGCAATCTTATAGTTGGTTGAGATTCTAACCTGATTCTCCTCTCCAATGGTTATTACAGATATTGAAGCATCGCCAAGATTTGGTGAAAGCAATGATTCAACATTGTCAGTATTGACCTTCTGCTCAAATCTGACTACATAGTTTCTACCACCAGTAAAGTCAATACCTGTGTTAAGTCCACGGAAGCAAAGGGAAATAACGCCTATCAGCACTATTGCTGAAACAACTATATAACCAATCTTTCTGATTCCAATCCAATCAACCTTAACATTCTCAAGAAGTCCGTCAGAAACCTTTGTAACAAAGGAGTATTTTGAAGCCTTGCCACTCTCAGCCATTGAACTCCAAATAAGACGGGTGATGAATACGGCTGTAAAGAATGAGGTTATGATACCAATAATAAGTGTGGTTGCAAAACCCTTGATAGGACCTGTACCAAACATAAACAGAATGATACCGGTAAGGATTGTTGTAACGTTACTGTCCACAATGGCACTAAGTGCATTCTTATAACCCTCATTAACCGCTGTCTTGTGCTGTTTTCCAGCCCTCAACTCCTCCTTTATACGCTCATAGATAAGCACGTTGGCATCAACCGCCATACCCATTGTAAGTACGATACCTGCAATACCGGGAAGTGTAAGAACCGCCTTGAATGAAGCAAGGATACCAACAAGGAAGAATACGTTTATAAGTAGTGCGGCATCAACAATAAGGCCAGGTATGCCACCATACATAACAATCATGTAAATCATTACTACAATGAATGCTATTACAAATGACCACATACCTTGTGTAACCGCCTCATGTCCAAGTGACGGACCGACAACGTCCTCTTGAATTATACGTGAAGGAGCAGGCATCTTACCTGATTTGAGCACGTTTGCAAGGTCTTTTGCCTCTTCCGGAGTAAAGTTTCCTGAAATTTCTGAGCGACCGCCTGTAATTTCACAATTTACATTCGGGAATGAATACACCATATTGTCAAGAACTATGGCAATGCTTCTGCCAACATTCTCTTTAGTAAGACGAGCCCATGTTTTTGCACCTTCAGGATTCATTGTCATACTTACAGTACAAGCGGCTGTAAACTGGCTTAACTCATCTTTTGCATCTGTAATTACATTACCGCCAAGAGGTGCCTTACCGTCACGGCTTGTAACCTTAATTGCAACAAGCTCATAATAAAGACCTTTCTTGTCAACAGGCTTGACTGTCCAACGGAATGCAAGGTCACGAGGCAGAACCTCCTTAACCTGACGTAGATTCAAGTATTTTTGAACAGTTGCTGTATCTCTGATGCTTGCAATACCAATTGCAGGTGTTGGAGATAGCTGACCGTTATATTGGCTCAATTGTAGTATGCTGAACAATGGATTCTCCTTAGCAAATTCAGCCATAAGCTTAACAGAATCCTGTGCCGCAGTTGATGTGTTTGCAAGTTTTGCCATAAGTGAATCACCCTCTACAGCAGCGGTTTCATTACTAACCTCCACTGCCTCTTCCACCACTGCCTTTGTAGTGTCAGTAGCGGCAAGATAATCTCTAACAGCGGCATTTGCTGCCTCAAGTTGAGGATAAATTTCTGTAAGGTTGTATGTCTCCCAAAATTCCAACGATGCGCTACCTTGCAACAATTTACGTACACGTTCAGGCTCCTTTACGCCTGGAAGTTCTATAAGAATACGTCCGTTTGTTTCAAGACGCTGGATATTTGGTTGAACAACGCCAAAACGGTCAATACGGGTACGTAATACATTAAATGAGTTATCCACTGTTGCATTAACCTCTTCACGCAGAACATTGATAACCTCATCATTTGTACTCTTCAAAGATACTTTGTCCTTTAAGTCAAATGTTGAGAAAATAACACTTAGACGGGCGTTAGGGTCAATTCCCTCATACGCTTCCTTAAACAAGTCAATGAAATCCTTTTGGCTTTCCACTTGTTTGTCAAGTGCAATCTGCATTGCATTATTGAACTGTTCATCCTTAGAGTTACCTGAAAGGGTACGGACTATATCAGGAACAGAAACTTCCAAAATAACGTTCATACCACCCTTAAGGTCAAGACCTAAGTTCAACTCATTCTCACGGCACTCCTTAAGAGTGTAACCAAGCCACACTTTTTCTGTAGCCATTGAATCAAGATAGTGCATCTCAGCAACCTTATCTCCACCTGAAACCTCTACAGCCTTTTTATTGTAGTGAGAAGTTACAAAATTGAACGATAGGTAGAAGATACAAACCAATGCCATTGCGTATGCTATGGCTCTAACAAATCCTTTGTTTTGCATATTATGTAAAAATTTGGTGCAAAATTAAAATAATTTTCTGTTTTATCAAAATTTACATTAAATAATAAGCATTGCATCGCCGTAAATTCCAAAACGATACTTCTCCTTAATTGCTTCCTGATACCCTTCCATAACAAATTCATATCCGCCAAATGCGGCAGCCATCATAAGTAATTGTGACTTTGAACCATACAGATTGGCTATCATTGCTGACGCAACGGAAAAATCGTATGGTGGAAAAATGAACTTGTTTGTCCATCCGTCATACGGCTTGATTTTACCATCAGTACATACTGCCGTTTCAAGTGCACGCATTACGGTAGTTCCCACTGCACAAATCTTATGACCGTTCTCCTGTGCTACATTTACATCCTTTACAACATTTTCATTTACAATAACACGCTCAGAATCCATCTTATACTTTGTCAAGTCCTCAACATCTATCATTGCAAAGTTTCCTAAACCCGCATGAAGAGTAAGATAAGTTGGATTTATTCCTTTTATCTGCATACGGAGCATCAGTTCCCTGCTGAAATGAAGGCTGGCTGCAGGAGCAACCACTGCCCCCTCATTTTTTGCAAATATGGTTTGATAGTCATCCAAATCCTCAGGCTCGACATCACGTAGCTTCAAAAACTCATCAGGCAGAGGTGCCCTTCCCAAATCAAAAAGGTCTTTCTTGAAACTTTCATGAGTTCCGTCATAAAGGAAACGGAGGATACGCCCACGCGATGTGGTGTTGTCAATAACCTCAGCAACCATTGAATTGTCCTCTCCAAAATAGAGTTTATTGCCAATCCTTATTTTTCTGGCAGGGTCAACAAGCACATCCCAAACACGCAGTTCAGGATTCAACTCACGCAATAGAAAAACCTGAATATAGGCATTGGTCTTCTCCTTGTTACCGCAAAGGCGTGCCGGGAACACTTTAGTGTCATTGAACACAAAAATGTCTCCATCAGAAAAATAATCTATTACATTTTTGAACTGTTTATGCTCAATAGTGCCTTTCTTTCTGTCAAGCACCATAAGTCTGGCTTCATCTCTATGATTAACCGGATGCAACGCAACCTGCTCTTCCGGAATCTTAAGTGAAAATTGTGAAAGTTTTGTCATATAATTTTTTTACAAGTTTGTTCCCGTTTTGTCTTGTCATGGAGCAAAAGGTCCTCATCGCTCTGACCTAACATCTCCTTAAACTGTTTGAAAGTGATACACTTATCAATAGTGATATTACCTACCGCAGTACGTCTTAACTCTGTAAGATACGCCCCACTGTCAAGTGCCTTGCCAACATCACGGGCAAGAGCCCTTATATATGTACCTTTACTGCAAACAACCCTTATCTTTATGTAAGGCATTGAGTAGTCAAGCAGCTCAATCCTCTCAATTGTAATGGTTTTAGGCTTTATTTCAACATCCTCTCCCGTTCTTGCATATTTGTAAGCTCTACGACCATCAACCTTAACTGCTGAAAACAGTGGCGGCACCTGCTGCTGCTCCCCCTCGAAACCTTTTAACACATTTTCAACCAACTCTTTTGTAATATGCTGTGTAGGGAATATCTCTGATACAGGATGCTCCATATCAAAAGACGGTGTAACCGCACCAAGACAAAGCGTTGCCTCATACTCTTTTGTTCCCGCCTGCAACTCATCAATACGCTTTGTGGCTTTTCCTGTGCATATTATCATTACTCCCGTAGCCAAAGGATCTAAAGTTCCGGCATGCCCAACCTTAACCTTTTTTGTGCCGGTAAACCTTGAAACAGCCCATCTAACTCGTCCCACAAGTGTAAATGAAGTCCAATACAGAGGCTTGTCAATACACAATATTTCTCCTTCAATAAAGTTGACAGTTGACAGTTGACAGTTGACAACGTTTTTTAACTGTCCACTGTCCATTGTCCACTGTCCACTAACCAAGTTCACTGCTAACTAAAAATTATTGCAATACTTCCAACTATAGCACAGTATATTGCAAACCATATAAGTTTGCCTTTCTTTACAATTTCAAGCATGAACTTGCATGCAAGGCACCCCGATACAAACGCCGCCAAAAATCCTATCAATAGCGATGTCCATGGCATTGCAATGTCAAAACCGCCATTGACAGCACCTTTTACACATTCAAGTAACGCCTCTCCTAAAATAGGTATAATGACCATTAGGAAAGAGAACTGTGCCACTTTCTCCTTTTTATCACCAAGCAAAATTCCTGTTGCAATAGTACTGCCTGAACGGGAAAGACCTGGAAGCACGGCAACCGCCTGTGCAATACCTATTATGAAAGCATCGGAGTAGGAAATATTCTCTTTCTGACGAGGTTTTGCAAAATATGAAAACGTTAAAAGTGCGGCGGTAACAAGAAGACATATACCTACAACAAGCAGTCCTGAACCAAAAATCTCTTCAACATAGTCCTTGAAAAACACACCCACAACAAACACAGGTATCATTGACACTAGAATCTTTGCCACGTAATGTTTTTCATCATTCCACTCTGAAACACGCCACCCTGTAGTTGTAAAGAAGCCCTTGAACAGGGAGGCAATCTCTTTCCAAAGTACAACTATTGTACTGAGTACCGTAGCAACATGAAGCACCACATCAAACATCAGGTTATCAGCACCCGACATACTGCCAAACAAGGTTTGCGCAATGGTCAGATGACCGCTGCTGCTGACAGGCAGGTACTCTGTAAGTCCTTGAATAAGACCTAATATCAATGCTTGGATTTCTTCCGCCATAGTATTGCAAAAATTACAGAAATAAAACCTATGAAAGTTATTACAGGCCCAACGGTTATTCTTCTGAATGAGAATATGTCAGGCTCAAAATTAGCCTCACTGTCAGGCCCTATGTACATGACCGTCAAGCCTATTACAATTATTACAAGGCTTGCGGCAATAAGGTAGAGGTTCAAACGTGGCAACCTTAAATCATTCATAATCAGTGAAATATATTAGATGTAATACATATCGTCAACCTTAAGTTTAAGGTATCTTGTTACTGACAGATATGTGGCTATTAATGTTATTATTATACCTGAAAGAATCATTATAAAGAATGACCAAAGTAGCGTATGCAGCATTTCAGTAGTCATAAATGTTGTTATTTCAGACTGAGCCCAGAAAATAAGACCTGTAAGCATACCCATTGCAATAATGGCTGATACAAATCCTGTGGCGGCACCTTGTACAAGGAACGGACGGCGTATGAATGAGCCTGTGGCACCTACAAGTTTCATTGTATGTATAAGGAAACGCTTTGCATATACCGTAAGACGTACTGTATTGCTTATTAATGCGTACGATATAAGAATCAGCAGAATTGCAAACACAGACAAGACAGCTGACACCCTTTGCACGTTTTTATTGACGGCATCAACAAGAACCTCTTGATAAATTACGTCCTTAACCTCCGGCATACGGCGTAAGCCCGCCTCAATTTGAGCAATGCTGTCAGCATTTGCATAATCAGCATGAAGTTTCATCTCTATTGAACCAAGTAAAGGATTGAATCCAAGAAACTCAACAGGGTCTTGTCCAAGTTCCTCTGCAAGTTCTTTGGCCGCTCTGTCCTTGTCAATGTATTCTGTTGATTTACAATATGGTTCCGCATCTATTGTCTTTTGCAGTTTTTGGACATCGGCGTTCTTTAAGTCATCCTTAAGAACAACAGACATTGTAATGTTCTCCCTTACCGCCACAGACAAGTCACTTGAAAGAAGCAAAAGTGCGGTGGTTATTCCAATAAGGAAAATCACAAGTGAAATACTAATGACTGATGTCACCCTTGAATTAATTATGTGAGATGATTTTTCTGCCATATCAGTTGGTTTTATTTTTCTTCTTTTTTTGCGACACAAAGATAATACCACAAAAAGCCAAAGTCAAGAGAATTGAAGAAATAATTGCAATTATTTTTCCATTTCTGTATGAGGACGGCTCAAAACGGAAGGTTATTGTATAATTTCCGGCTTCAAGATTCATTGCCCGTAGCAGATAATCCGCTCTGAAGAAAGGAACCTCCTTATTATTTATATATGCTTTCCAACCTGTGTAGTAGAACACCTCTGAGAATACGGCAAGTTGCGGTTTATCTGATGAGAATGAGTACTCAAGGCAATTTGGCTTATATGAAATAAGTTGAATGTCAGCACCTTGCGTATCAAACGCAGATTCCTTGACATTGTCTTCAAGTGCCTTGTCAACTACAAGAGTTGAACGCAAATCAACATTGTCAAGCAAATCAATTTCTTCATCGGGTGTAGCCGCTATTCTTACACTGTCAACCAGCCAAGCATTGCCGTATGCGTATCTGTTAAGCAGTGGCAAAGATGCTCCCGATATGATTATGTATTTGGTATTCATCATATTAAGAATTGGAGTGCCTGCAAAAACATTATTCAGTTCCTCTTCTGATGTAACTTTTCTTAGATTTTCACTTAAACGTTGCAGTTCAGGTGCAAGTTGCAAATCTATAAGTTCTTGATACCTACGCAGTTTAACGGCACTATATCCACCAACATCCTTATGGAAATATGCAGGTTTTGAGCTGTTGAATATATCAACTGTCATATCAAGCACTCTGTAACTAAGTGTTTTGTCTGTTAAAATATATCTGTCTGCAAATGACGGTGAAAACGGAGTTTCCGTATCCTTTGACTCCACAAAATTGCTTGAATTAAGGTATCGGTGTGCCACAGGAATCATATCGGCGGCAAACAATACAAACATTACCACTATGGCAGTCATATCCTTTAACTTGCCTTTACCGTAAATAAACAACACAGCAAACGCCAATGCTATGAAAATAAATGAGCGTAACGCATCAGAACTGAGCAATGACATACGGTCTTCAGGCAATGTGTCCTTTAGGAATGAATAACTGCCTGTAAACATTGCATCCTGCTCCGATACAAAATCGCCTGCAATTGACGGAATTATTGCAAACAGCAAACATATTCCGCCCGTAATGCCTGAGGCTATGTACAATGCCCTCATATTCCTTTTTTTGTCTGATTCAGGGTTCATGAACTCCTTTAGAGCAAGCATTGCAAGAATACACATGGCAAGGCAGGTTATTGTAAGGGTCATGGATACTGTACGAAACTTATTGTACATAGGAACATAATCAATAAAGAAATCTGTAAGCGGCATAAAGTTTCTGCCCCAAGAGAGCAGCAAGCCTAATAATGTTGCCGCCAAAAGCCACCATTTATGCCTTGCAGGCACAATAATCAAGCCTAAAACAAACAACATGCAAATTATGGCTCCCACATAAACAGGACCTGCCGTAAAGGGTTGCGTTCCCCAATAGAGAGGCAGATTGAACGTGTACATAAACTCTGCAAGGTTCCTTGGACGGAAAGAGTCAGGATTACGCTGTATGGCATTGTCAATACGCTCTTTTTGTGTATCGGTAAGTTCTGTAGCGGATTTGCTTAAGCCTGACAATTCACCTATAACCTCAGCAGTTTTGGAATCCTGAGTCAATTTACCAGCGGAAGAGCCTCCCTTAAAATCAGGGATAAGCAGAGTAAGCGATTCATCAATACCATAACTCCATGCGGTTATGTAATCTTTGTCAAGTCCGTGAGCCTCAGCACCTTTTGATGTAAGACCGTTACTATCGCCACGCATCGTGGCTTTAACATACTCTTGTGTGGTAAATATTCTGGTGGCATTAAGTCCAACTGCCAACACAGCACCTGCAATGAGCAAGCCAAGAGTTTTGGCAAAGTCAGGCAATGTCTTCTCCTTTATGGCAAAAACCAATTCAGACACGCCAAAACATATTACTATAAACAATGTATAGTAAATTATCTGCACATGGTTTGCATATAACCCCAGTCCTAAGAAGAGTGCCAACAACAATGTTCCCAAAATTCTGTTTCTCCACGTTCTATCCTTAAAGGCATAATAGATGGAGGCAATGATTGGTGCCATATACGCTATTGCAACCGCCTTGGTATTGTGTCCTGCCACTATAATAATAAGGTTATATGACCCAAACGCAAATGCCACTGCACCGCCTATTGACAGATACGGATTCACTCCAAATAACACTAAAAGTATATAGAACCCGACAAGATACAGAAATACCCTGTATGTAGGACCTGGCAAAACCCTAAGGCAGGTGTCAATATATTTTACAAGCGATGCCGGCTCTGACATGGAAATCTGATATGTAGGCATACCGCCAAACATTGAGCCTGTCCAAAGAGTCTGCTCATCATGAGTTTTGTTAAACTCCATAGCCTCATGGCTCATTCCCACATAACTTTGGGTATCGGACCCAAAAATTGTCTTTCCTTGCATTGCAGGATAGAGATATGAGAATGTGAGAACAAGGAAAACCACTAAGGCAATGATGTGGGGAATGTATTTATTCATAATAACATAAAATAAAGGAGAAAGGAGACTGTTACTAGGAATGAGAGCAGAACCAAGTTTACTTGAGTTATGCCGAATGACGAAGTAACATGGTTAAAACATTGTTTTAACAAAGGAGGGATTACTCTCTCAATTAACCAATTAACCAATTCCCCGATTAAATAAAAACTGGTTGCGAAGTTACTCTTTTTTTTTGAAATGTAAAAATGATAAAAATAATTTGTAACTTTGCAGCACATTTGATGCATCGGGGTTTAGCGCAGTTGGTAGCGCGCTACGTTCGGGACGTAGAGGTCGCAAGTTCGAATCTTGTAACCCCGACAAAACAACAAAATTAAAAATTGCCCCGCTCAGTATTATTAACTACTAATTTTAATTTCTATGAAAAATTTTAAGTTTTTAACACTATTTGCCATCGGTCTGCTTTTGATGCTTAGTGCCTGCGAAAAAGAACCCAAATCATCTGGAGGTGACACTCCCTCTCCTGAGAGGAATACTGATGGGAAAATTGAAATGTCTGTTGCCGCACTTGGTACAGATGTAGAAAAACTCATCAACAAACTTGAGAAGAAAGGATGGGAAGAACTTGATTATGATAAAAAGAATGAAACTTACTACTATTGGAATGGCATGGATGAACTATGTGATATTCTGACTAGAGATGACATTGTATATGTAACAATATGGAATGACTACTATACATCTTTTTCAAAAGCGTTATCTGCATTCTGTGATTACCACGATGTCGCAGTGGACAAAGCCAAAGATGTATATGAAGGTGGCATAAATGGAAGAGATTTCAGTAGTCCGTCAGAATTTAAGAAATACCTTAACTCTGTATCAGAGAGTGACATTAAATATGGTGGAGCAGAAGAGGTTTTTGTGAATTCAAAAAAAGGATACTATATTGCTTTAGAAATATATTATGATTCGCGTGAAGGATTATGGATGGTGGAAATAGATGTTGCATTATTTGACATTGGTGGCTAAAATCAATACTAATAACAAGTAATACGCCCTCCCTGACAACATCAAGGAGGGCGTATTTTTTACACTGAATTACCTCTTCCCCTTGAATATCAGCAGTCTGAGTGAACCTATGTAGTTAAAGTAGTTTATAATCCAGTCAAAGAGAACAATAATCTTGTTCTTTACACCTAAAATAGAACGAAGATGAATGATCATCCACATGCCCCAAGCAATGAATCCGCTGAAGTGCATTCCTGCAATGTCAGCCACCGCCTTGTTTCTGCCAATGGTTGCCATAGAGCCTAAGTTAACATATTTGAATGTGTTTCTCTCCTTGCCTTTAGCCACTGCATTCAGATTCTTAGCAATAAGTTTTGCCTGCTGCATTGCAACTTGAGCCATTTGCGGATGTCCGTTTGGATAGGCATCTTCAGTGGTAACGGCAATATCGCCTGCGGCAAATACAGAATCCATACCTTCAACCTCCATATATTGGTTGCATATAATTCTACCGCCCTTGCCTATGCTTGTTTCAGGCACACCGTCCATTGTTACGGCAATAACACCGCTGACCCATATCAGAATTCTTGCCTTTATGGTGGAACCGTCATCCATAATTACGCTGTGTGTCTTTTCATCATAATCAACCACACGCTTGCCTGCAATTATTTCCACTCCCATCTTTTCCAAATCCCTGCGGGCACATTTAGATGCATGTTCTGACATCGATGCCAAAATAGAGGAACTGATTAAGTAAATATGGATTTTTTCAATGTCAATGGTCTTGAAGTTCTTTGGAAGTACGTATCGGCGCATTTCAGTAAGAAGACCTGATATCTCCACACCTGTGGCACCACCGCCTACAACCACAAAATTGTAATAACTTTCCTTATTTTCTTCCGATGCCGTAAGAGACGCCTCAATGTTCTCAATCATTCTGTTCCTGATGAGTATTGACTCCTCAACACTCTTCATAGGAAGACCTACCTTTTCTATGTTTTTATTTCCACGGAAATTGGTTGTGGCACCTGCACATATAACAAGATAATCATAACTTAAGGAGCCTAAAGCGGTTTTAATTGTCTTTTTTTCAGAATCAACACTCAGCACTTTTGTCAAGCGGAAATGAAAATCATTCTTCTTGTGGAAAAGCCTTCTGAATGGGAAACATATAGACGCCGCCTCCAAACCCGATGAGGTTACTTGGTATATAAGCGGTTGAAACTGATGGTAGTTGTTCTGGTCTATCAAAACAGTTTGGTACAGATTCCCATCAATATTGTTTATAAAGGTGATGCCGGCAAAACCGCCGCCAATGACCACCACTCTCTTTTTGTCTGTTTCAGGAATTGAAAGGTTCATAAGTAGATATGTATTTTATTATTATTAATTTCTATCTGACAATGCAAAATTACAAAAAAAATATTAAATTTGCACCATGATTTACGGGGGTTTAGCTCATCTGGTAGAGCATTTGGTTCGCAATCAAAAGGTAGTGGGTTCGAGTCCCATAACCTCCACATTGTGCGGGATGTAGCTCAGCCCGGTTAGAGTACGCGTCTGGGGGGCGCGTGGTCGCTGGTTCGAATCCAGTCATCCCGACAAAACAAAAAGAGTTTCCACGAAAGGTGGAAACTCTATTATTTTTATGAACATACGTCAAGTGCTTGCACTTGTAAGTATGCGAATGAAAATAATAGTAGATTACTGAGCGTAGCGAGGTAATCTTTTTGTTTTACAGCCAGCCCGCGGCAGCGGGTCTGGTTCACCGAACCGACAGGTGAGGTAATCCAGTCTATTTTATCTTGTTAAAAAGCAAATCACCACAATTCTGATAAATGTCATCAAAAATATCGTAGCAACGCTTTTTGTTTATATGAATATTAGTGCCTACCGTTATAAAATCATTAAGTGTAGGGAATCCTGTGGAATTAACAGATGTTGCGTACTGACCATTATACCCCTCTGTACATAATGTCAGGTCATACGCAGGAGCCAAATGCCAGACGAACCTGCCATTTGAACTCTTACGGACAAGAAAACTGAAATTCTTGCAATGGTCATCTTTATTGTCGGTAAGGTAATTGAATATCATTCTACGATACATCTCCTCTACATACTTAGGGTTCTGTGTCAAATAACCTGTCAATGCAAGCAGATTGTTATAGTCTAGAACTGGTTCAAATAGTGAGAGACACATCAAACCTCCAGCCGTTGCTGTATGTATGCGTTCCCCTTCAGGGGAAATGTCAAAACGCTTGGTTGCGAAATACCTGCCGTTTATTAGTTTGAAATCGGGGACATCAATGCCACATCGGCGAGCCACTTCATTGTAATGATATTCCCGTTGCCCCATATCATTAGGGTCATAGGTATGACGGAACTTAACAAGCCAATGTCCTTCCGCATCGGAGAATATGGCTTTAGGTCTGCAACCTCCGCTATTCCCGCTATTGTACAATAGCAATCCTGCATCTGTATCCTGTTGCTCTTTCAGAACCTCCAAAGCCTTGCTCTGCAACATATCCAAATCTGTAACCTCATCCTCATTACCTATAATGGTTTCAGGAGTATATGTCAATGCACCCATACCACCGCTACCAACAATGCTAAGGCGTTCAATTGCAGATAAATTCCTGTCATCTATACCCTCACAAAGCAATGTTTTATGCAACAGGTATTTGCCATATCCATCGGGCAAACTATCTTCAAAAATCCCAAAATTACCATAAAACGGAGTTGGATTAGCAAGAAACAAACCTGCTTTAAGTGGCAGTTCCAGAGGTGAAATACTGAACCCACAGGCAAGCCATTGAGGGCTGTACTCAAAAGCAAGTTTCTTATTGTCAGGCGTGATAGAAATCTCACCTACAATATCATCGTGGTATTTTACTGTAAGTTTATCTATATTTTTCATCTCTTATATGCTCTTGTTTTACCTGAATTCCTGCGTATTTGCGTCAACTCTTCCATTGTGGAGTATTTTGGTTGCGAAAATATGTTTTTCACCTCCGATGTGTATCCCATCGACATCGCTATGCCTATTAGGTTCTTTAGTGAAACAAGTCCTTTCTGCTCAAATCTTACAATATTGCTGACAGGCACGCCAGACATATCTGCCACCTGTTCACGAGTAAGGTTCTTTTCTATTCTACGTTTACGGAAATCAGAGGAAATAGCCTTTGCAATGTCATCTGCATTATTAAAGGTATAACCATCTAAAAGAGATAATATATTATTCATAAACAACTATTATTACTATTTACTGACAAAATGTTATCAGTTACAAAAATAGTAATAATAAGTCATTTATGCAAATTTCATCATAATTTTTATTCCCAACCATCAAATACATCCTCTCCGTAGTAATTGTTTTCCTCTTTACTGTGGATTGGATACCATATCTGGGCAAAGAATGGATTTTTCTTTGCAATTTTATCATAATCCCAAGGTGTGGGAGTACACTCAGGACACCAATGACCACCTAAAAGAACCAATGCAGGAGAAGCCTCAAAAGTGTGACCCTCTGCACATTGCCACTTAAGTTTGGTAGCCATATCACCTTTTGTCATGGTTTCAGACAAACATTTACCGCCACGGAAAGCGGCAGCCTCCTGCATATCCTTTATATCAAGTTCTGAAACAGGTTTTGTTTCATCATAGCCATGTTTTATATCAACCAACGGAGTTTCTGACGGACGGCTTAAATCCTGCTCCTTCCAAGGTTTGATAGCCTTGTAAGCCTCTAATGAACCATAATATGCTGAAATTCTCTGTTGCTCATTATTCTTTATCCAATACTGAGTACCCCATTTCTTCTTGTATGCCATAGGACGCATAGCCCACTTAATAATAAACGCAGGGCATATCTTTGCAAGGCTATAGAACCAAGGCAATTGCTTACCCATCTGATTAAAGTACTCATCTACAGGAACATTTGCACGGAAATGCAGGTAATTCTCCAACTTATCACTATCTAAGTACCATTGTCCGTGGAAATTACGTAGGACAAACCATTGCGGCTCAAAAATCTTCTCAGGTTTAGGACACGATATTGTTGAAAGCAACTTGCACTCAAACTCATAGTTTGTAAGCCTATACTCCTTACCTGAACCTATATTATAAAAGTTATTCCAAAACTCCGCTGGCACATTATCCTCCACAACATTTGCAAGCAGTCTGCCTGAATCTTCAACGGTAGCCCACTCAAGCACGCCACGTAGTGGCACATGGAACATAATTGGGTCATAGTGGCTTAGAATTCCTGGATGCAGAATCCCTGACTGACGCAAACTAACCCAATTCTTAATACCTGACTCTACAATAGTCTTCTCCGCTCTTGTTTTTGATATGGCATAATGGTCATACACACTTATGCAGATAGGGTCTCCCGTTCTACCCCAATGTATAGGTTCATTACGGTCAGATGTCTGAGCCACTGTACCTATATAAACCACCTTTATTTCATCTTTGTTAGGCTGTGCAATAACTGCTTTTGCAATATTCTCTGCCGCTCCTACATTGGTTTTTATTGTTCTTTTTGGAAAATAATCAGCAGCCGGCGATACCATGCCTCCCACATGCAACACATAATCCGCTCCCGTTACACCCTTCAGAACATCTTCATAGTTAAGCAGATTACCCCAAACTATCTTGACTCCATCCAATGCCATATATGGGGCAAGTTTCTTCCTATTAACTTTGCTGTCACGTGCAAGAGCCACTATATTAAAGCGGTCAAGTTTCTTTACCAACTCCTTGAGTCCTGCAGAACCCATAACACCGGTAACGCCTGTAATAAATACTGTCTTTTTCATTTTTCTATAGGAGTTGTCTCTTTAATCTTACGTTCCCTTGAATAAAATACCTTTGACAAGACTAATGCCAAAACTGCGGAACCACACAAAATATAATTGTAATACTCTAATAGCCCAAAGCCCTCAGGTGCAACAAAAATGTAGGTGGTCACCACCATTGTCATGAACATGGCAGGCAGCAATGCCACATAGTGCCAATATCCCTTTGTTCTATAAAGGAATGCCGCTATTGCCCATAGAGTGAAAGTTGCAAGCGTTTGGTTTGCCCAAGCAAAATAACGCCAAATGGTTTCAAATCCGTCCTTATCACTTAGGCTGTACATTAAAATGCCAAATGCCACCAAGAACATAGGCACACAAATAAGCAGACGATTCCTTATTGTACCTTGTTTAAGATGTATTCTATCTGCAACAATAAGACGAGCGGAACGGAAAGCGGTATCGCCCGATGTTATAGGACATACAATCACACCTATAATTGCCAAAAGTCCGCCAATTCTACCCAACCAGGTTTTTGACATGAAATCTACAATATATCCTGCTGAATAGCCATTGCCGGCGGCATCAGCATATCCGTTCTCCTGATAGAACGTAATGGCTGCGGCAGCCCATATAACCGCCACTATACCCTCTGTAATCATAGCCCCGTAGAATATTGTTCTGCCTTGACGCTCATTGGTTACGCACCTGGCCATAATAGGAGACTGCGTGGCGTGGAAACCCGATACGGCTCCGCACGCTATACTTACAAACAATATTGGGAAAATAGGCTCCTCCTTATCAGGATTCAGATTCTTTATGCCGTCAAAAATCTCAGGCAAAGCCGGCTGATGTATATAAAGTGCAACCATAATGCCTATAGCCATAAACAGCAGAATGGCGGCAAACAGCGGATAAATTCTACCTATAATCTTATCAATAGAGACTGACGATGCCAAAATGTAATAGGCAAATATGGCTATTATCCAAATAATCATTCCTGTTTTCTTATCCGCCCCTATGCTTGGGAAAATGCCTGTAAGCAGTTCTGCCGGAGTGTAGATATACACCACACCAACAAGCAACAACAGCAAAATTGAGAATCCCACAGAGAAATACTGCATACCATTACCCAAGAACTGACCTATAATTTCAGGAAGACTTCTTCCGTTTCTACGGATTGAGAGCATACCAACCATAAAATCATGCACCGCACCTATAAATATACATCCGAAAACTATCCACAGATACGCCGATACACCAAATCTGGCTCCCATTATGGCACCAAAAATAGGTCCTGTACCTGCAATGTTGAGGAACTGTATCATATATGCCTTCCATCGTGGGAGAGGCACAAAATCAACCCCATCGGGGTGTTTTATGGCAGGAGTAGGTCTGGTTTCATCAATACCAAACAACTTCTCCATCAACTTTCCGTAGGTAAAGTAACCTACAACAAGAAGGATTAATGCAATTGTAAACGTTATCATAATAGTTCAGGAGTTTTGGAGTTCAGGAGTTTTGGAATCTTCTAACTCCTTTACTCCCTAACTTTAAACTTTTGGACGGCAAAGTTATAAAAATTTAAGTATATTTGATTAATTTTGCACAAAATTTAACAGCAGTCATTATGGAGTCTCTTGCTCAACCTATTTCAGACTTGGCGCTCATTCTGTTTTGTGCCGCCTTAATGTCTTTAATTTTCAAAAAATTAAAACAGCCTGTTGTGCTTGGATACATTGTTGCCGGATTTCTTGCAGGTCCGTATATGCCTTATACAAGCACCATTGTTGATGCTGAATCAATTAAGGTCTGGGCAGACATAGGTGTAATATTCCTTCTGTTCTCTCTTGGACTTGAGTTCAGTTTCAAAAAACTGCTGAAAATAGGTTCAGCTCCTATTATAGCAGTTGCCACCAGCCTTATGTCCATGATTTTAATTGGTCTTATGGTGGCACACTGGTTTGGTTGGACAAGAATGGACGGGCTTTATTTAGGTGGTATGATGGCTATGTCATCAACAAGCATAATAATAAAGGCATTTGATGACCTTGGAATAAAACAACAAAAATTCACATCCACTGTATTCAGTGTACTTATTCTTGAAGATATTATTGCCATTGTAATGATGCTGCTTTTTGGAACGCTTGGCAAAGGTGGCAGTGTTGACGGAGGAAAAATTGCATTCAGTATAATGAGTATGGTTTTCTACCTTGTACTTTGGTTTGTATTGGGTATATACCTTATTCCTCTACTGCTAAAGAAGACAAAAAAACTACTGAATAATGAGACAATGCTAATATTGAGCCTTGCTCTTTGTTTCTTTATGGTGGTTGCCGCCTCACTTGCAGGCTTTTCCGCTGCATTTGGAGCGTTTGTAATGGGTTCTATTTTAGCGGAGACAACAGAAGGGGAACATATTGAACATTTGACCGCTCCCGTAAAGAATCTTTTTGGAGCAATATTCTTTGTATCGGTAGGTATGATGATTAACCCTGAAATGCTTGTAAAATATTGGGTACCTATTCTTGTAATAACTTTGGTGGTGCTTATACTAAGAAGCATTGTGGAGACTTTTGCGTTTCTACTTGGCGGTATAAATATAAAAGAGTCAATCCAATGCGGATTCTCTCTTGCACAAGTTGGTGAATTTTCATTCATTATTGCCACTCTTGGTGTAAGTTTGGGCGCAATTGAGCCCTGTATTTACCCTATTATTGTATCGGTGTCTGTAATTACCACATTTACAACCCCTTACATGATAAAAGTATCCAACCCACTTGCAAATAGACTTGAGCCTCTAATTCCTGAAAAACTGAGGCGTGAAAGCAGGAGAAATGAACAGGCCTCAAACACACAGAGAACAAACAAGCCCTGGATGAACATTCTGAAGGAGTCTGCAATTATAATGCTTATTTACACTGTGCTTTGCATCACTGTAATTTCTATATGTGACACTGTGCTTTATCCTTATCTGCAAAGTCTGCTTAGTGAGATTATGCCTGGAACATTAAATAAATATGGCACTCCTGATGATTGGGCAAAACTTGCCACTGCACTTATTGCCATGTTCAGCCTTTTGGTGTTCATTCGTCCGCTGCTTACAAAGGGGCTGTTTGATGACAGGTTCTGGAAACTATGGAACGACAAACAGTTTAACCGTGCCCCACTTGTATTTATTGTGATTATAAGAGGTTTGTTGGCACTGCTTATTATTACGGCTACAATGGGTGCTCTATATCACTCAACATCGGCAATAATAACGGGTATTTTAGTTTTTGGACTGATTTATTGGACTATGCACAACAGAATAAAGAGAGGACAGGCTCACATGGAAAAGGTTTTCAATGAGAACCTGAATTCAAAAGAGATGGCATCAAAACCAAAATATGCAGGAGACCTTATTGAAAAGGATATTCACCTTAGTGAAATTACTCTGCCGTTTGACTCTGTGTGGTGCGGGCAAACCATTAAGGATGCCGATTGGGGCAGAAAGTACAATGTTCATATAGCCTCCATTAAAAGACAAGACGGAAGACTGAATATTCCACCTGTAAGCACAATGCTTCTTCCTAATGATAAAATCCAACTTTTAGGCTCTGATGAGAATCTTAAGAAATTTGCCAACAGTATGGAATCTAAGGAGAATAAGGTTGAATTTGATTTTGCCAGCGGCGATGATGACCTTCAGATGATGCGTGTGGCAGTTCCTGAGAACTCTGTTCTTTCGGGCAAAAAACTGTTTGAATGTAACATAAGGGAGGATTTCCACTGTATGATTGTGGGTATTGACCGTGGCAGTGACAATGTAATGAAACCGTCGTCTGACATTATTATTACATCAGGCGATATAATATTGGTGGTTGGTGTTGACAAAGATGTAAAGGCTCTTCAACAGAGTGCCAATCAGATTAAGGAGTAATCAGAAATAGGGATTATACTCCAATTCATCAGCAATGGTGGTTTTTTCTCCGTGTCCCGGGTAAACCACTGTTTGTGGAGGCAGGGTAAGTATTTTCTTTTCAAGAGAACTTATCAGTGTGTCAAAATCACCACCGCTGATATCTGTTCTGCCTATGCAGTTTTGAAACAGGGAATCTCCGCTGAACAGTATTCCCTCCTTTTTCAAATAGAACGCCAGACCGCCTGCACTATGTCCAGGAACCTCAATCACTGTAATTTCAATAGAGCCTACGGTTATTGTATCGGTGTCATGAAGATAGGCTCCTAACGGCTGATAATCACCTTGATAGTCAATGCCAAACCTGCGTGCATAGTCATTCATTTCCTTCAACAGATATTCATCTGCTTCAGAAGCCTCAGGCAAAACTCCATATCTTTCAGCCAAGAACCTGTTGCCGAAGCAGTGGTCAATATGAAGATGTGTATTCAATACTCTCTCAAGTTTAAGATTCTCTTTATCAATGTAATACGCAAGTTCTTCCTGCTCCGTGCCTGTCATACAGCCAGCATCAATGACCAAACATTTCTTACTTTCATCATCTATCAGGAGGTATGTATTCTCCATAAAAGGATTTACTACAAACGTTTCAATTCTCATAATTTTTTCAATTTTCTGCAAATGTAAAAAATTTTCATTACTTTTGTAGCAAATAAACAACTCATTATGAAAAAGACAAAATTTTATTCAATCGGATTGATTGTGACGGCACTGTTGCTTGCGGCTTGCTCATCAACAAAATTAATTTCCACATGGAAAGGAGAAGTTCCTGCAGGAACAACTGACAAAATGATTGTATTTTCATTAATTGGGAAGAATTCAAACACTCAGGTTCAAGGAAGTTTTGAAAATGCAATTGTTGCAAAACTTAAGGCTAACGGCGTTGACGCTTACTCCGCATACAGTGTTTTTGGCCCAAGTGCATTGAAGAATATGGACAAAGAGACACTTGCAAAGCAGATTAGAGAAAAGAAATTTACTGGAGCACTGTTAGTTGTATTCCTTGATAAAGACCAGCAGGAAACATACGTTCCACCTACAACCACTACATACGCTGTACCAACAGGTCCTGTGTTCTATGACCCTTGGTTCCATCCGTATTTTTCATGCTACAACTACTATTATGACCATGTAACAACTCCCGGCTATTGGGAAACCACAACAACCTACATTTTGGAGACCCGTCTATATAACTGTCAGGATGAAAAGGATGCCGTATATGTTGCCACTACAGCAACAACTGACCCTGCTGACATTGATGAAGCGGAGAAAGAGATTGCAAGTGCAGTGGTTAAGGATATGAAGGATAAAGGTCTGTTTAAGAAATAACCCTTATAAAGGTAAATATACAGCCTTTTTTGTACTGAAATACTCCTCTGAAAAAAAATCAGAGATGTTATAGAGTGAAGCCGTTTTTCTAAACGGCTTCATTTCTTCTTCCAACTCCCCTCCTTTAAGGCATATAAGCCCGTTTGGCAGTGCGTTTTTACCTGCTTTTGAAATATTCTTTCTGCAAACTCTTATAAGAAGGTCAAGGCTCATGGCGGCACGGCTTACGGCAAAATCAAAGTTCTGCCTTATATTCTCCATTCTGTCATTTATAAACTCAACGTTTGTAAGCCCAATAGCCTCAGCAACTTGACTTGCAACCTTGATTTTCTTTCCCACAGAATCAACAAGGGTGAACTTACATTCAGGAAAAAGTATGGCAAGCGGAATACCTGGGAAACCGCCTCCTGTGCCTATATCAACTATTGTTGTGCCTTGACGGAAATTAATGATTTTAGCTATGGCAAGGCTGTGCAGAACGTGATGCTCATATAGGTTGTCAATATCCTTGCGTGAAATGACGTTTATTTTTGCATTCCAATCCCTGTATTGTGCATCAAGTGCCTCAAATTGGCTGATTTGAATATCAGTAAGATTAGGAAAATATTTAAGAATTGATTTCATTCTGTTTTTGTATTAACTGCTTTTCCAACTCTTCAATATAAGGTACTTCAACACCCTTGGCTTTTGCCGCTTTAATTACCTCTGTATAAAGGTATTGTATCTCCATAGGACGGCGACGTGCATAATCAACATACATACTTGGCTTATACGGCACCATACCGTCTGTGGCTGTCATCATCTCATCTGCATATGCGTTGGTAAGTTTGGCACCGTTAGCCTGTGCCGCTTTAACCACCTCAAGCATAATGTTATACGCCCGCTGTCTTGTAGCAGGATTATTCATAATGTCTTTTGTGGTGGCATCTAATGCTACAGACAATCCGTTATACGGCATGTTCCATACAAGTTTACGCCATCTTTCTGTTGTGTAATCGGTGGAATGAACAGCCCTTAATCCTGTTGAGTTTATATCATTGCAAAACTCTTTCAATATATTGTCATTACCTTTATACAGAGCGGTTGTTATGGTACCAAAATTAGTGTGCGTAATTACCGCAGGAGCGGTTTTGGTAACTGAAGCCATAACCATTCCTGCCGCAATGCTTACTGTATCGGGCAATTGTTTTGTAATGTATGGTTCCATATTTATTCCGTTCTGAATAAGTATTATCAGACTGTCCGGCTTTAATATGGGTTTTATAAGGTTTGGAATCCTATTTTCATAAACGGTTTTTATGCACACAAGTATGACATCGCACTTTGGCATATTCTCTGTGCTGTTATAGGCATTTACATTCTGTAGTGTGAATTTCCCCAAAATGGAGTCTACCGTAAACCCTTTCTCCTTAACATCCTTATAATCAGAATGGAACAGAAAATGCACATCAAAGCCTGCGTGGGCAAGCATGCCCCCAAACAGACCTCCCATTGCACCCGTTCCTACTATTGCGTATCTCATATATTGAATTTGAGTGTAAAGATAGTGCAAACCGAATACAAAACCAAAAAATGCACAGCATTTTTGAGAAAAGGACATTTTGTGAATTGGGAGTAAAGATAGTAACAACGAAGTTGGTGCTTCACAAGTAAAACGAACATCGTGAGTTTTACGAGTAAATTTACATATTATTTTTATTCTGATAAATATTTCTTCACCCACATTTTTAGTTGCTCCTCAGTAATGTTTGATATGCCTGCCGTTGCTATTAGTTGATACTCCTCTTTATTTTTACCAATAACAAATTTTCGCTCTTCCCCGTCTATAACGGCAATCAAATGGAAATTACCTTTATACGCTTGTTCTATTCTAACATTATCATAATTATGTCCTTCAATCACAAAAAATGTGTTTTTGGTTTTCAACTCACCCCAATCTGTCAAATGGTTGTTTATTGAGGTTTCAATTCTTCCTATCCATTGTTCCGCAACACCATTTTTTTGTGCTAATGACCTGAAATTTTTTAATGAATCAACTACTTCCCTGATTATAGCATCGGGGCGACGGATGCCATTGTCTCTTGCAAAGCCGAGAATGTCATTGCGTGTAATGTCTCTTAATTTAGCCCGGATGTACATACAGTGATTTTTATTTGGAAGGAAACCTCCCAAGTCAAATATATATGTAATATCATACGCAGGAGATAGACGCCATTTGCCATCGGGGTGCATAACAAATGAGAAATTCTTATTGTGATCATCTGTGTTATTTGACAACACATTGAAAACCAACCTGCGAAAAACCTCACAGATATCAGCCTCCGGAAGATGCAGTTTTCTGCAAACAGTTATCAGTTGCTCATAACTGTCAGCATCGGGGTAAACAGCGGCAAGTGTCTGCGTATGAATCTTTTTCCCGTTCTCCCTGTCAAAACGTTTGGTTATGAAATGATTCTCATTCTCAACCTCATAAAGTGACGACTGCATCATATTAATTCCTGCAGCAGTAGCCATTTCATAATAAGTCATCTCTATTTCTGCTGAACTGTATGGTTGATATCCGAATTTTAATAGATAATAATCATATTCTTTCAGCCCCGATACCTGACCGCTGCGTATCTCTCCATTATCCCTGTTTATTGCAACTATTGCTTTAGGTTTACGACCTCCAGCCGATGTCCCTACCATAATCAGTGACTGCATTGTAACAGATTCAGATGATTTTATACAGACATTCTCTTTGTCCGAATAAATTTTACCTGCCAAATCAGCAAGAGATTTAACATCTATCCTCTCTTTTTGATGTCCTCTTGACATTTCAGGAACAAACTCCAACGCCCCCATTCCACGCTTGCCTATGAATGACAATTTGTCAAGTGGTGTAATATCAGATTGTGAAATATGATTATTGCTGCACCATAGTTCAAACAATTGATTACCCCACGCATCAGGCAATGAATCAGCCAGAAATGCAGGAAGTTTTTGATATATTTTGCCTTCCTCACCCCAAAATGGCTGATATGACAGAACTCCATCAATAGGAGCGACAAGCGGTGATATGTTTAATCCCTTTTTTAGAAAATCAGGATTATACATAAAATATGACATTTTACGGTTGGAATCCCACGCAAGCCTTCCAATCTCCTCATCCCATAAAAAAACCTTAATTGATTTAACCATAATACATTATGAATTAGAGTGACGGACACGTTCCGCTTTTTTATCACCTCTGCGTTTAAGATATGGCGATTCTGGCAATTGAGGCAGCAGATTATCCACAACATCAATTCTACCAACAACCTTCAATAACAGAATAAAAGTTGAGAGTGAAACATTTCCCGCTGTACCATTCTCAAACTTATGAATAGTTGTAAGTCCTATGCCAGACTGCTCTGCAACCTCTTTTTGAGTGAGATTGCACCTCATTCTGTATTCTTTAAAACGTTCACCCAACAAGCGGACAAGTTCTGGTGTGGAGTATTCATATAAGTTTGCCATATAGCAACTATTTAATTATCATTATAATGATATTTAACACTTAATTCTACTATTAATACACACTTTAATGATATTTACAACTGCAAATATATGACATTATTTTCAATTATACAAATTCCCCCATAAAAAAAGTGGCGGCATAGCCGCCAATCACAAAAAAATGACCGATAATTAAATAATTATCAGTCATTTCTGTACCCGAGGCGGGACTTGAACCCGCACAGCCGTAATGGCCAAAGGATTTTAAGTCCTTCGTGTCTACCATTCCACCACTCGGGCAGAGGCATTTGAAATGCACTGCAAAATTATATAAAAAATCTGAAACTTTGAACGCCAATTCAAAAAATTTTGTTATGTTTTTAATTTATCATTAATTTTGCAGTACAAAGATTATGGAACTGGAAGAATACATACTGCAACACTCTGAGCCTGAATCTGAACTGCTGGCAAGGCTTGACAGGGAGGCTAATGTAAAGTTACTGCATCCACGTATGGTAAGCGGTCACATTCAGGGCAGACTGCTTAGTGCACTGTCATGGATGATAAGACCTGAACGGATTTTGGAGATTGGCACATACGTAGGCTATTCAGCAATGTGTTTGGCAGAAGGACTTACCGATAACGGCAAAATAATAACTTTGGACATAGATGATGAGATAGAGGATATGGCAAGAGAATATATTTCTCAAAGCCCGTATGCCTCAAAAATTGATTTCAGAATAGGAGATGCCGTAAAACTTATTCCTGATATGAATGAGGTGTTTGACCTTGTTTTTATTGACGGGAACAAGAGAGACTATATAGAATACTTTGAATGTGTACTGCCAAAGGTAAGGAAAAACGGATTCATATTGGCAGACAACACTCTTTGGGCAGGCAAGGTTACACAGACACCTGAAAGCAATGACTATCAGACAAAAGGTCTTATTGCCTTTAATGATTATATAGCAAAAGATGAAAGAATTGACAGATTTATTTTACCTTTGCGTGATGGTTTAACAATAATGAGGAAACGTTAATTATGGAGACTACAAGACAAAATAAAATTGCAAGACTTATACAAAAGGAAATCAGTGAGATTTTTTTAGGTATGACACGTCAAATGCCGGGAACATTGATTACAACTACAATTGTAAGGGTAAGTCCTGACTTAAGTGTGGCAAAAATCTATCTTAGCATTTTCCCTTCTGAAAAATGTCAGGAACTGCTTGACTTTATCAACTCAAAGACGGTGAGCATACGTCATGATTTGGCGGCTCGCACCAGATTCCAACTGCGAACTGTACCTACGCTCACTTTCTACAAAGATGATTCACTTGATTACATTGACAATATTGATAAGTTACTAAAAAGTTAAAAATTGAACATTTCACTTAAAATAGCCTCCCGATACCTTTTTTCAAAGAAAAGCCACAGTGCCATAAACATTGTGTCTCTGATATCTGCATGCGGTGTGGCGGTGGGTACTATGGCATTGGTTTGCGTTTTGTCAGTATATAATGGTTTTCAAGGGGTGATAGAGGGACTTTTCAGCAATTTTGACCCGCAAATAAGGATAGTGGCATCGGAAGGGAAACGCTTTAACCCTGACAGCGTTACTAAAATAATATCAAAAGAGGAAGTTGAATGCTATAGTTTTGTGGTTCAGGAGAATGCACTTCTTAAGTTTAAGGACAAGCAGATTCCCGTAACGGTAAAAGGGGTTGATGCCAACTACGATACCCTTACAAACATATCTTCAATTATGATTAACGGCAGTTTCAAGTTGAAGGAAGGTAATTTCCGCATGGCTGTTACGGGCGGTGCATTGGCAAATATGATAGGTTGCGGAGTGTTTTACGCTGACCCCATTATGCTTTACGCTCCAAAACGGGAGGGAAAAATTTCAACCATACGCCCTGACCAATCATTTAGAGAGGAGATGGTGTTTTCATCAGGCAGTTTTTTAGTAAGGCAGGAAAAGTATGACAACTCACTGATTATTGTATCGATAGATGTTGCCCGCTCCTTGTTTGACTATGAGAATGAGGTTACATCGGTGGATTTGAGATTAAAAAACGGAGTTAATGAGAAACAGTTTATAAAAGAGGCTGAAACGGAACTTGGAAGTTCATTTGCAGTGCTTGACCGATACAGACAACAGGAGGATTTCTATAGAATGATGTCAGTTGAGAAATGGATAACTTATCTAATTCTTACATTTATAATTATGATTGCAGCATTTAATATAATAGGCTCACTTTCAATGCTTATTATTGAAAAGACTGACGATGCCGTAACGCTTGGAAATTTGGGCATGAGGCAAAATGATGTAAGAAGGATTTTCATTTGGGATGGGAGCCTGATATCCGTCATTGGGGTTTTGGCAGGCATAATTTTAGGACTTATATTATGCTGGTTACAAGCGGAATTTGGGCTTATTTCAATGGGTTCAGGAGGAAGTTACATTGTTAACGCCTACCCTGTTGACGTAAGGTTTACCGATATTTTAATTATATTCATTACAGTATCTTTACTTGGAATTGCAGCGTCGTATATTTCAGTTAAAAGTTAAGATTAACAAATTATGAAACGGATTCTATTTTTACTACTATTATTGCCATCTCTGTCATTTGCCACTGACTACATGATGTATGTTGGCATGTACGGCGATTGCGTTGATGACGAGCCGTCTCCCATCTATGGCGGCACTTACGGTGAGTATCCAAAAGGTCTTATTGATGCCCAATTCCCAGGCGGCGATGTGGAACTTGCTCTCTTTATTCACAATAATACAGAGGTGGTTGAAGTCTATAGCGGTGAACTTGACAAAAACGGCAACCGTCTGCTTGTAACGGGCGATGTTCTTGTTGAATTTGTCATAGACCGATGCGGAAAACCCGGTTCCTTCAAAATTCTGCAATCGCTTACAAATGAGCAAGATGAAGAGGCGTTAAGAGTAATGGAGTCTCTGCCTATGTTCCGTGCCGGCTCTCTTGACGGCTATAGGGTCAAGACCGCATACGTTGCTCCCGTACACTTTGAAAAACAGGTAATGCCACAGAAAAAACAGGACGACTTTGACTGGGAGGCATACGGTTGGTAACTTCAGAAGTGTTTAGCAGTATTGAAGTATTGTCAGTTTTTCAGGGTTGAAAACCTCCTTTGCACAACGCTGAATGTCTGTAGCGGTAACGGCATTTATTTTTTCTTCAACCTCTTTAGTATCCATTATCTTACCCGTATTGAGGAATTGTTTTGCCGTACCCAATATCCAAGACTCCTTGTTTTCTCCGCATATAGTAAGGTAGGAGAGCAACCTGCGTTTTGCAAGTTTCAACTCATGTGCGCTTATAGGTTTGTCAGAGAGTTTTTGGAGTTCATCCTTTACTATTTTCAGAACTTTGTCAGTGTCTGTGTCATCGCAACCAAAGTAGATATTCCAATTTCCTGTTTCAAAATATGCTGTATAATTGGAGTCAACCTCATATACAAGCCCTTCCTTCTCCCTGAGTTTCATATTCAGGACACTGCTCATAAAATCTCCACCTAAAATATTGTTAAGAAGTGCAAAACTGAAACGTTCCTCTGCGTAGAGTGAGTAGCACCTGCTACCCAATACAAGGTGTGTCTGTTTTGTCTTTTTGTGCAGATTTTTAATTACGGGAGAATACTCTTTTAATGGTTCCCTCTCATAATCTCTTTTCCCTACAGGCACCGATGCCAATACTTTTTCAGCCATATTCAGCACCCTATCTTTTGAGTAGTTTCCCATAATGAAAAAGAGAATTTGGTCAGGGGTGTAGGTACGTCTATAAAAATTGAGGATTTTCTCTTGTGTAACTGACTTCAGGGTTTTTCTGTCGCCAAGAATGTTTCTGCCAAGAGGATTTCCGCTGAAGATAAGGTCTTCAAAATCATCAAGTATAATTTCTGCAGGATTATCTATATAACTGTCAATTTCATCCAAGATAACATCAACCTCCTTGTCTATTGACTTTTGATTAAAGGTGGAGTCAAGCACCATGTTGGCAATAAGGGAGAAAACGCGGTCAAGGTGCCTTTTGAGGAAAGCGGCATACACCGTTGTGTCCTCCTTGGTGGTGTAAGCGTTTATCTCCCCGCCTATGTCCTCTATGCGGCTGATTATCTGACGGGAGGTGTATTTTGATGTTCCTTTGAACATCAAATGCTCAACAAGGTGAGCATAGCCGCTTTCCTCAAAACGCTCATCACGCGTGCCAGTGTTTATGATAGCCCCGCAATAAGAAACATCGCCCGCTGCCCTTACGTGCAGCAGGCGAATGCCAGATGGTAAAATATAACTGTTTATACTCAAGTCTTTCAATTACTTTTTAGCGTTGTTACCCTTGTCAGAGCCAACACGGTGCATTGCACAACGGAAACCTATATCATTTGTACACTTGTCCTGCTCAAGATAACGACGTTGTGCAGGAGACAACCAGTATAGTCTGTCTTTCCAGCCACCACCTTTATATACACGACAAGTATTTGAAATCTTTGTCGCAAGCATACTTTCAGGGTCTGAACCATCAGGGTCATACAAACGCTTTGTAGCAATATCAGGGTCTACAACCTCTTTCCACTTATCACGATTATAACTACTGCGGGCATCACCATCGTTGTAGTTACGAACATCAAGTTTTGTATAAGCAAGTAGGCTGTCCTCTTTTGTATATTCAAAACCATACTCAAGTCTTCCAAGAGAGTCAAGTTTATAAACACCTGTAGAATCTTTTGTAGGAGAGACATACATATTGCCTCTGAAAGGATTGTATTCCTGCATTTCATCAGTTGATGTTTGACGATAGACATCCATTGTCCACTCATTAACATTTCCTGCCATATTGTAGAGTCCAAAATCATTAGGCCAGAAAGAATTTACAGGTGCGGTTATTTCAGCCTTATCATTCTGGGAACCTGAAATACCCATCATATCACCACGTCCTCTAACGTAGTTAGCCATGATTTTGCCTCTTGATTTCTTTTTAGGATTACGTGTTTGAGAACCGTCCCATGGATAAATACGGCGGTTATCATAATTCTCCATATCCTTTTCAGACGTAACACCGTATGCGGCAAACTCCCACTCAGCCTCAGTAGGTAAACGGAAATTAGGCAGAAGCAGACCGTCACTCATAGTTGTTTTACGAACATCTCCAAACGCTGTCTTAATCTTTGACTTTTCTACATCAGGCTTATATTCATCGTACTTCTGATACTTACTTACATTGAACACCTTGTTTTGTGCAATCTCCTCATCAATACCCTCTGATTCAGCACTATAAATAGATTTGAAATCTGGAAACTCTATCACTCCCTCTTCAACAAGTATTCTCTCATTTACACGGTCAGTACGCCACTTGCAGTAGTTGTCAACCTGCTCCCAAGTAACACCTACTACAGGATACTTATCGTATGCCACATGAGTGAAATAGTAGTCAAGATATGGCTCATTGTAAGCAAGTTCATCACGCCATACTGTTGAGTCAGGACGGCATTTCTTTGAAACTGCCTCTCCATACATAAGGTTCATCCAATAAACATACTCACGCCAATCAACGTTTGCAACCTCATATTGGTCCATATAGAATGTGTTTACTGTAACACGACGTGGGTAACTGTTCCACTCTGTATATGTGTCCTCATTTACACGACCCATTGTAAATGTACCGCCTTCAATAAGAACCATTCCTGGAGGTGTGTCCTGTTCATAGTTGTTGACTACCTGAAAACCACCATATTTGGCATCGTTATATTTCCAACCGGTAGTGTTTGAAGTGTTTTTGTTACATGAAGCGACAATCAATGCAAGTGCTCCAAAAAGAAGTATTTTCTCAATTTTAACCATACTGATTTGAGTTTTGTATAAGGTTATTCTGTACTGCTTGTACACATTTGGTTACAAAGATAACAATTTTTTAACAAATATATTGCATTCCCCTATAAAATTTTTAATTTTTAGTCATTTTACTCTGCATATGAAATAAATTCTCTGCTCTCATTCCTAGTAACAGTCTCATTTACAAAACTCCGTTTTGTGAATTTTGTCGTGACTCGGCATAAAAAAATAAATTTTTTTCTGCTCTCGCTACTCCAAAATTTCTCCTTTCTCCTTTCTCCTTTCTCCTTTATTTTATTTATCTTTGCAGAATATTATGTATTGCAGTAAAAAAAATCTGACTATCAACTGCGGAGGACATCTGGTTTCACTTGCCGAACCGCTGGTCATGGGCATTGTAAATATTACACCTGACAGTTTCTTTGCTGATAGCCGTTATAATTTTTCTGCATGTGCCGGTGCTGACATATTGGACATTGGGGCGTGCAGCACCAGGCCTGGGGCAGTTCAATGTTCTGAAAAGGAGGAACTTGAGCGTTTGAAAAATGCCGCAAATGAAATAAAGGCTAACTGTAAAGGCAAGATTTTGAGTATTGACACATATCGCCCTGCGGTTGCAAAGTATGCTATTGAAAAATTAGGCGCGGACATTATAAACGATATCAGTGGCGGATGTGAGGAGATGTTCAATTTGGCGGCAGAGCATAAAAAGGCATACGTGCTTACTTATTCAGAAGATGGCGGACCCGATAAAATGTTGTTCCGTTTCTCTGAAAAGATAGATACTCTTGCTGGATTAGGGGTGGCAGATATAATATTGGACCCAGGTATAGGATTTAACAAGACTCTTGAAACAAATTATGAAATAATAAGGAATCTGAATGTGCTACAAGAGTTTGGACTGCCTGTTTTGGTTGGAGTTTCAAGAAAAAGTCTTATTTACAAGGCTTTGAACATTACATCGGAGGAATCTCTTAACGGCACTACCGCTTTGAATACCATTATATTGGAAAAAGGAGCGGACATTTTAAGGGTTCACGATGTTAAAGAGGCAAAAGAGGCTATAAAGTTGTTTCACCTAACAAGATAAATTTAGGTTATGTTTTCAATGCTTGATTTTGGGATTAAGGACTTTTTTGACATTCTGTTGGTGTCAATCATAATGTTCCAGATATACAAAATCTTCAAGGGCACACAGTCAATGCACATATTTGTTGCCATCTTCGGCTTTATTCTGCTTTGGCTGCTTGTTAAACACACCCTTGGAATGGAACTTTTAGGCACCATTATGGACGCAATTATGAGCGTTGGCGCCATAATTCTTGTCATTTTGTTCCAAGATGAAATAAAGCACTTTTTTTCAACTGTAGGATACGGAAATTCAAACGGTATAATAAGCAGACTGAAGAAACTGATTTTCAAGAATGAACATAACGGTTCAAGTGAGGACATTGAGGAGATTCTTCGCTCACTTGAAGACTGTGCTTCAACAAAGACCGGTGTACTTTTGATTATTCAACAAGTTGCAGACCTGTCTCAATATGCCGCAACAGGTGAAATAATAAACGCTCGCATAAGTGCAAGGCTTATTGAAAACATATTCTTTAAGAACACACCTTTGCATGACGGTGCCCTTATTATAAATGAAGGAAAATTGGTATCGGCAGGGTGCATTCTTCCTGTATCACATAATTTGAATATACCTAAGCATTACGGACTTAGGCATCGTGCGGCATTGGGAATTTCAGAAAAGACAGATGCCATTGCCATTATTGTATCGGAGGAGACAGGCGGTATATCTTACGCAACGGGAGGAGTTATACAACCAATAAGAAAAATTGACAATTTGAGAGAAATTCTAAAATCAACAAATAAACTTTAACATTTATCATTATGAGTTACAAATTTATGACGGCTGCTGAAGCCGCCTCTATGATTAAGAACGGTGATGTTGTGGGTATGAGCGGTTTCACACCTGCAGGTGCACCAAAGGAGGTTACTCTTGCTCTTGCCGCTATTGCTGAAAAAGAGCATTCAGAGGGCAGGGAGTTTAAGATTGGAGTTTATACCGGTGCTTCAACAGGTGCAAGTTGTGACGGTGCACTGGCTAAGGCTAAAGCTATGTCATTCAGAACACCTTATCAGTCAAACAAGGATTTGCGTGCATATCTTAATGACCCTGAAGGTGTTGACTACTACGATGCCCACCTTAGTATGCTTGCACAGGAACTGCGCTACGGATTTCTTCCAAAACCTACTTTTGCAATTATTGAGGCTTGTGACCTTACTGACAGTGGTGAGATAGTTCTTACATCAGGTGTAGGAAACACTCCTACTTTTGCACGCCTTGCAGATAAGATTATTATAGAATTGAACGCACGCCACTCTAAAAAATTGAGAGGCATGCATGATATTTATGAGCCACTTGACCCACCTGCACGTCACGAGATTCCTATCTATGCTCCTGCAGACCGTGCCGGTTCAGAGATTCTTAAGGTTGACCCAAAGAAGATTGTAGCGGTTGTTGAGACAAACCGTAAGGATGAGGTTGGCGGATTCACCGCTCCTGATGAAATCACAAGCCGCATTGGCAAGAATGTATCGGAGTTTCTTACAGCAGAAATCAAGGCTGGCAGAATACCATCAACATTCCTTCCTGTACAATCAGGCGTAGGCAACATTGCAAACGCCGTTATGGATGAACTTGGCAACAACCCTCACATTCCTACATTCAAAATGTACACAGAGGTTATTCAAGATGCTGTAATTGACCTTATGAAAAAAGGCAGGATTGATTTTGCAAGCGGTTGCTCTATGACAGTTACAGACCCTGTGCTTCAAGAGATTTATGACAATATGGATTTCTTCCATAACAAGATTCTGCTACGTCCACAAGAGATTTCAAACAACCCTGGACTTGTACGCCGTATGGGTCTTATAACCATTAACACCGCACTTGAGGCAGATATTTATGGTAATGTAAACTCAACTCACGTTACAGGTACAAAGATGATGAACGGTATTGGCGGCAGCTGTGACTTTACACGTAACGCCTACATATCCATATTCACCACTCCTGCTACTGCAAAGGACGGCATGATAAGCTCAATTGTTCCTATGGTGTCACACCTTGACCAAAGTGAACACTCTGTTAAGGTTCTTATTACTGAATATGGTATTGCAGACCTTAGAGGCAAATCACCACGTCAGCGTGCACAACTTATTATTGAAAATTGCGTTGACCCTATTTACAAGCCAATGCTTAAGGAATACCTTAGCATTGCAACAAAGGGTCAGACACCTCATAACCTTGCAGCCTGCTTTGGAATGCACCGCACTTTTATTGAAACAGGCGATATGAGAAAGACAGATTTCAGCAAGTTCTGCTAAATATCAGTCTGATTAATAAAAAACGCTAATCTGTTTTGATTAGCGTTTTTTTTATGTGTTTGCAAGAAGATACAGTTTATATAGATTCAAAACCACAAGTGAAGGATTGGCTGATTTGACTCTGGCTATGATATATGGATATAAAATCCACAGACCTCCTTTTAACATAAACCTTGCATGCCTTTTCTTCCATTCTAAATATGTTCGGTATAATCTTATACTGACAATGGCATCTGCGTATTGATTGGAATCGGCAAGCATTTTAAGTGTAAGTGTTGATTCCTTAAGTTTTTCCAAATAGCATGTATTGTTTGAAACTCCCAAATGCACTAAAGGATTGTCAATAAAAGTTATCTCAACTGATTTTGACACATTCCATGCAAACAAATTGTCTTCATACCCGTAATTATTAATATTCTCATCAAACATGTACGCAAAGAACAACTGCTTATCAATTACAAAGTTAAATGAAGTGAAAATCTTATCTCTTACATAATATATCTCACGCTTGGCATTGTACATACGCTCAATACTATAGTCATTAGTAAGGGAGTACGGATACAACGCTCTGCCACCTGAAATGCATACACGTGGTTTTAGAGCGGAAACATATTTTGTAATGTAGTTGTTTGAACAAATTTCTGCATCGCAGTCTATGAACATCAGATACTGATGATTTGCATACATTGCCAAAGTGTTACGTATTCCGCTGCGGCCATGATTCTCATCGTATCTGAAAAAATTTACATACTGATACTCACTTATCTCATTTATGGCATCAAGGCACTCTGTTGAAGCATCGTCAGCCACTATTATTTCATGGTCAACATTGGCTTCAACACATTGGCGGTGCAACTCCTTAATGAGTTTTCTGCTGTCAAAATTATATATAGGTATCAGTATTGATAACATCTGCAATAAAATTAGTGGGCTTCAACCCAATTCTTGCCTGTACCGCAATCGGCAATAAGCGGAACTTTCAGTGACGCAACATTCTGCATTGAGTCTATAACAACTTTTCTAAGTGTTTCCAATTCTTTTTCAGGCACACTGAAATTAAGTTCATCGTGGACTTGAAGAATCATTTTTGCCTTAAGACCAAGTTTTTCACACTCATTAAACACCTTAATCATGGCTATTTTCATAAGGTCAGCGGCACTTCCCTGAATTGGAGCGTTTATGGCATTACGCTCTGCGTAGCCACGCACTATACTGTTAGAGGAATTTATATCTGAAAGGTAACGTTTTCTTCCAAAAACCGTTTCCACATATCCTCTCTCCTTTGCCAATTCTATGCTTTGCTCCATATATTCACGAACTTGAGGGTATGTAACAAAGTATCCGTCAATAAGTTCCTTTGCCTCTGTACGGCTAATGTCAAGCCTTTGTGCAAGTCCGAATGCTGAAATACCGTAAATTATGCCAAAGTTTGCTGTCTTGGCACGGCGGCGCATTTCAGGTGTAACCTCTTCTATTGGCACTCTGTATATTTTTGCGGCAGTGGCGGCATGGATATCCTTACCGCTGTTAAATGCCTCTATCATATTGGCATCGCCGCTTAGGTGAGCCATAAGACGCAACTCTATTTGAGAGTAGTCTGCTGAAAAGAAAACGCAACCGTCATCAGGAATGAATACCTTGCGGATTTCCCTTCCTTGAGCCTCTCTGACGGGGATATTTTGCAAATTAGGGTTACTTGAAGATAGCCTACCCGTAGCGGTAACTGCCTGATTAAACGATGTATGAATCCTACCTGTCTTTGGATTTACAAGTTTAGGCAAAGCATCAATGTAAGTGCTTAACAGTTTTTTCAGTCCTCTGTATTCTAAAATCTTTCCTATTACAGGGTGCTTTCCTTTAAGACTTTCAAGTACTTCCTCACTTGTAACATACTGCCCGCCTTTTGTCTTTTTTGCCTTGTCAGTTATATGAAGTCTGTCAAACAACGCTTCTCCTATCTGCTTTGGCGAATTTACATTAAACTCAAAACCTGCACACTGCTGAATTTCAGTTTCAAGAGCATTTAATTTTGCTGTCATACTTACTGACGATGCCTGCAATGCCTCAGCATCAATTCTTACTCCATTGCTTTCAAGTTTTGCAAGCACCCTTACAAGCGGCATCTCTATGTCAAAAAATAAGTTGTCCTGTTTTTCTTCCTTCAATGCCTTTAGTAGCGGCTCCTTAAGCAGCATTGCAAGTTCCTCTCTTGTTGCCTCTCTATGCAGGTAAATATCTGAAAGGTATGCCACAGAGTGGCTCAACTCAGGTTGCAGCACATAGTGAGCCAACATTATATCAAACAGCTTGCCCTTAACCTCTATTCCTACTTGGGCAAGCATTTCAATGTCATACTTGATATTGTACCCGCATTTTTCAATTTCTTCATTTTCAAATAGTTTTTTCAGTTCCTCAATGTTTTTCTCCCTGTCTGCTCCCTTTAACGAAACGCTGAAAATTTCCGTTTCTGAATAACAGATTCCCACCGATTCTATTTCATCAACAAACGGGTTGGCATCAACGGGGTAAGTGGAAAAGTGGACAGTGGACAGTGGATAGTGGACAGTGAAACACTGACGTGGTGATGCGAGAGACTCCTGTACTCCTTCACTTGTGTAGTCCGCAAATAAATCAAGTTGTACCGCCTTGCCGTCCACACTTACAGGTCCTTGTTTTCTTGCAGGTATTGCACTCTGCTCACTTGTCTTGGTAAATATTGTGGCTTTAGAACTAAGAGAACCTTGCAGGTGCTTGTCTGCAAGTTGCTTGAACTCCAATTCAGAAAACAATGACAGCAACTTGTCAGTATCGGCTTTGGCAACTTTTAAGGCATCTTCATTAAATTCAACAGGAACATCGGTGCGAATAGTGGCAAGAAACTTTGAGAACTTTATTTGCTCTGCATTGGTCTCAACCTTTGTACGCAATACACCCTTTATTTGGTCAGTATGGGCAAGCATATTGTCAATACTACCAAAATCCTGAAGCAGTTTAACCGCAGTTTTTTCTCCAACACCAGGGCAACCTGGTATGTTATCGCTGCTGTCGCCCATCAACCCCAATAAATCTATTACCTGAGACTTATTTGACAAGCCATACTTTTCACATACCTCTTTTTCACCCATAACCTCATAACCACCGTTATGACGAGGGCGATACATATATACATTGCCTCCTACAAGTTGTCCATAATCCTTGTCAGGTGTAACCATATAGGTTTCAATACCTTTAGTATCGGCAATATGGGCAAGTGTGCCAATTACATCATCAGCCTCAAAACCGTCAACAACAAAAATTGGAATGTTATATGCGGCAACAATATCTTTTATAATGGGTACTGACTTGCGTATGTCTTCAGGTGTGGCTTCACGTTGGGCTTTATATTGTTCAAAAGCCTTATGACGGAATGTTGGTCCGTGAGGGTCAAACGCTACGGCAAGGTGTGTGGGTTTTTCTTTTTTTACTATCTCCTCAAGGGTGTTTACAAAACCATAGATAGCAGATGTGTTAAGCCCTTTGGAATTTATCCTTGGGGCTTTAATAAAGGCGTAGTAACTCCTATAAATAAGGGCATACGCATCTATTAGAAACAACCGCTCCATCTGTATAAAATTGTGTCTGTAAAATCAAACTCCTGTATGGAATCAAAACTAAGATTAATATTCTCCATTTTCTGCCAAGAGCGGGTCTCGGCATCGTAGAACTCTATTTCATTACTCCAGTTGCCTTTTGTATCCTGAAACTTTATCTGATTATATTCATCAGTACCTATCTCAGCCTGCCACTCAGTATCAGAAATCTTTTTCATTGGTGTAATTCCCCATAAATTTGCAGTTCCTGAAACCGCTGGAGCAAAATTCCCGCAATAGTTTGTCTTCAACACTATTAAATATGAAACAGGGGCAACCTCATCGCTATCATAACCACCGTCATATCTTCCCTCATACCAATCTTCTATGTTATCAGATATTGTATGGTGATTATAAAACAGGCAACATAAACTTGCAATCCATAGTGCGGCAATAATGCTGTACACAATTATCTGACGCTTTTTGCTTGAACTGTCTATTTCATCTCTGTTCTTTAGATTTACTCCAAGATAAATGAGGGCAACAATAGGACATATAAATACCAAACACAACGATACTATCAAAATTATTGAAGCAAAACCAGAGGCAAGCGGAGCCGCCATAAGCAATCCGGTAAACCCAAACACTCCCAACAAAAAGAGTATAATAATAGTAAAACCAACAATAGGAATTGCTGCTAACATAACAACTAAAATCTTAGCACACGTACTCAAACAACCTGACGGTTTGTTTCCTCCAATAATTTCAGTACTCTCTGCCTGAACATTTTCAGTGGTTATTGGTTTTCCTTTCATTTCAAGGCGTTGTGTAGGAGTAATGGCATCGGGTACAACTATCCAGAAAATAAGATATGCAATAGCCGCCACTCCGTTGGCTACAAGGAACAGTATAATCCAAAGTACTCTTACAAGCGATACATCCATACTCATATATTCAGCAAGACCGCTGGATACACCACCAATAAAGCCTTTTATTGTATCTCTGTATAGTTTTTTAGAAACCTTTTTTTCTGAAACGGTTGTTTCATCGTTCATTTGCGACGGCTTGCCAATTTGCTGAATGGCTCTGTCAACTTCATCAATTGAAACCACCTGAATATTCAGTTTTGCCAAATACTCACCAAAGAGTTCTGCCAATCTGCTTTCAATGTCACGCACCACCTCCTTATCATCAGCGTATGCCTTTTCCAATTCGCTGATGTAAGACTGTAACTTTTTATAGGCATCCTCATTTATTATGAATGCCATTCCGTTAAGATTAATGTTTACTGTTGTATTCATACTATAATTGTTTGATTTGTCCAACTGTCTGACTTATTGCACTCCACGTGGTCTCCATTTCAGCAAGCAGTTTTTCTCCGTCTTCAGTAAGTTTGTAATACTTACGCGGTGGACCTTGTGTTGACTCCACCCATTCGTAGGTAAGAATACCGTTGTTCTTGAGCCGGCTTAGTAGTGGATAGAGAGTTCCCTCCACTACTATCAATTGAGCCTTTTTCAGTTCCTCAATAATGTCTGTTGTGTATGAAGCCTTACGCTTTATAAGCAACAGAACACTATATTCCAAAATGCCTTTACGCATTTGGGAACTCATGTTTTCAATTAAAGCCTGCTCTATCATACCTATTTATGAACCACGATGCAAAGTTAGTCAAACTTCTGCTACCTTGCAATACATAGTACTATGTTTTAACATATTTTAACTATTCTTCCTTCAGTATGGCATCAAGCATTGTATCATACATCAGTTGCCTGATATCAACATTTGATGTTTTAATAAGATTTCCGCCACTTCCAATAGAAACATCAAAACCTTTGAATTTAGGCGATGTCAACTTAAACTTGATATTGTCATAATCCTTACCATACACATCAAGTCCAATAGCACTTAGTATGGTAGGTTTCAACACTACAATATGATAATTAAAACTCATATCAAGATTCTGTGTACCACCAACTCCAAGTCTGTACTTATCCATACCCACCATAAACGGATAAATCTGAACCTCATTGTTCTTTACAATAACCTCAACACTTACACTGTCAATCCTATTCTGTGTCTTCTTGTTAAACATAAGCAACTTGGCAATTTGAGTGAATGTTTCACCGTCAAGCAGCACAAGAGAATCGCCACGCAAACGCAGAGCGGCATTAACTGATGGCAGTACAATATTGAAATTAGGGTCAAGCGTTACCTGTGCTGAAGCATCAGCCTCCACACTACCTGAGAAAGACCTTAACATAGGCATAATGGAATCAAGTTCAGGCATATAAGTAACAATATCGCCAACCTGAACACTATCCATTGATAGTGCCACCATAGCATTTGCGGAATCAGGCACCGCACACGCATACATGACATTCATTTTTGCCCTGCCAACCTCAGTTGAAGTTGAAAGTTCCTTTATTCTTAGCCTACTGTTCCTTATTGTAACAAAACCTTTGAAGTCAGATAAGTTCATTTTTGAGAACTTAAGGGTGTCAATTTCAGCATTAAATCTAAAGTCAATATTCTTTGGAATAACTACAATACCCTGTATATCAACTGAATCTGACGATGCATCAATTTCAGAATCGTTAGAAACGGCTGCCATCTGCACATTTTTCTCCATCTCTTCACCGGCACCCAAACCTTTCTCCTGCTGTCTCTTGTCATACTCGTTCATGGCACGCATAAGTTGGTTCAAGTCAATACGCTTTGAATGAAGAGAAAAATCAGCCTTCAACATCTTGTTTCTTAACAAATATTTTCTGAAATTTGTAACAGTACCGTTAAGCGTAACCGAACTACGCCCAATACGAGGTTTCACATTATTAAGCCTGATGGTGTCATCATTCATTTCCAAATCAAGATTGCTTACCGAAGTTCTCAATGGGAAATCAGCATCCATCAGTTTAAGCCTCTTTGAGGTCAGAGTTGCACCATTTGAGAATCTCTTTAAGTACAGGTCCATAGCGTCCTCAGACTTGGAAAGGGTGTCAGCAAGCATCAATAGAGCAGGCAAATCCATAATTTTCTCTTTTGAAATGGCAATTGCACTGTCCCTTTGTGAGGCGGTCATACCACGCCTGATGCCTAATCTCATTTTTGGAGATATTGACACATTCATACTTGTCCTGTCCAAAACAGCACACGCTCCAGGACTGCAAGCAAGAATTGAATCTAACGATACCCTTAATGATACAGCCGGCACATTAGGTCTTGAAGCATTCTTGCCCATATTAACTGAAGCCATCATCCTTTTACCTGCAAATTTCAAAGAATCATCAGCGGTAATGTCCAAACCGCCAAAATTTACAGAGGCACGCAACATTGGTACTTTCTTAGGCTCAATGTCATCAGCGGAAAGAGAAATTGAGAATCGGTCAGACTTTGCCTTTATTCTTCTTTGATACCACACATTCAGCGAACTGAAAGACAGTCTTGAATTAAGAAGCACTGTGTCATTCATGCTTACTCTTGCAACTTTTGCCTTATTTGAAAGTCTGCCTTCAAACATTTTTGACATAGACTTGAGCCTTGCGGTATCAGCGGCTGTGAATGTACGCTTTTGAATACCACCGTATGCGTTTGAAGTGTTTGTATTCAAAGTAAAACACAATGAATCCACATATACACCAAGTTTCTGGGATGGAATAAGAACCCCGATATTATCACCTGTTATAACTGTTTTTGTAAACAACTTGTATAAATTCTTTTTCAGAATGTCATCAATAAAACAGTTACCGCTTACATCAATATCAAGAGTTCCTGCCATTTTTTGCTTTGGGTCAAACTTGTAGAACTCATTAATGACCTTAAGATTGAGTTTTGATAGCAATGACATATCAACATACTCTTTTCCTCCTTTGTAACAAGCATAACCTGAAAGGTTTATTGAGTTTTTTACCGCCTCAACAAAGAACTTGTCAATATATACAAAAGTTGAATCCTTAACATTCTGATTATATCTGCCGTTTGCCTTCAAATCAATACTTTTAATGCGCTGACTATACTTTTTGAAACCGCCATTCAGTTTTGAAACATTTATATCAGCCTCAACCACAGGCAGTTTGCTACCTTTATACAATCCGTTTGCCTTTGCTTTTACATTTACAGCCCCGTCAAAAACAAGTTTATCCACCGTCTTTGAATATTTGGAAGGCACAAATGACTTAAGCCTCCATAGTGAAGGACAGTTCAAAGAAACCAAAAGATTTTCAAACCCAACGGCAAGAGTGTCAGAGAACTCAGGAGCCACCACACCCTTTACATAAAGCGATGTTTCGTCAAGCCTTACTCCTACCGTATCTATTTTATATTTCTTGAATGCACTGTCTGCATACGCCGATGCGTAAACATCAAGCAAGGTACGCTCTATGTTGAACATGCTGTCTTTTAGACAAATATCATCTGATTTTGCGTTAAACAGGAAAAGATTTGTAATGGTATCGTTGCGGAACGCATTTAGCGTTAATTTGAAATTATTTACATTACATATTCTGTTAACAGTGGTATCAGCATAAACGGTGCTGTCTATTCCAAGTTCCAAAAATGTTTTTATGTGTTCAGGCAAAATCTCTGTGCTATACGCATTTATACCTAACCCTTTGGCATCTGCCATAAAATGGGAGTCCATATCCCTGAATACAAGCCTGACTGGTTCAATTTGAAGCGTGTCAGCAATAATTCTTGGCAAGGAGAGAGCGGTTGTATCTTCCAGCTCATCAGATGGTGCCACCACATCCCAACTATATATACTATCCTTTTTCTGTGCCTTTACATATACGCCATTCAAACGCAGATACGGAACTGTAATGTCTCCGCTTGCAATAAAGCCCCCTGCATTTGCCTTTGCTCCCAAACTGCCTACATAAAGCAGGGTATCAGGGTCTCCAAATGCAAGAGTCTTAATGAGCAAGCCGTCAATATTCAGATTAATGTAAGGCCAACTTTTTACAATATCAAGGTTTATGGAATCATATTGAGCCTCCACATTAACAAACTGAGGCAGATATTTATCAAGCAGTTTATTGCCCTGCTCAGGCTTAAGTGCAATTTGAACAGCACCGATAACCGCAATAATTAAAAACAACGCAAGTCCCACAAGTGAGACAAGCGTTATTACTGATATTTTCAGAGGTTTTTTCATACGATAATAGAATTAATTGCTCTCCAATAAATAAAGTTTGTCATTCCTATGCAGCGTTTCTGTGGTTTTCATTGAGAACACCATACCCTTTGACACCTCTTCAGCCGATGTTCCGTCCTCAAGCCTAATGTCTTCAGCCACTGCTTCATACGCCCCTGTTGTAACCCCTGTAACAAGAACTCTGTCACCTTTGTGCAGTGCCTGTGCCTCCATAAGGAACTCTGCCACATTAATATTCTTGAAATAGTTTGTAACCTTACCAATGTAAATTTTGCGAAGCGTTGCCTGAGAACCATAGTTATGGCTCCATTCGCCCAACCTTTGACCTAAATAGTAGCCATTCCAAAAGCCACGGTTAAACACCTCACTTAAACGGGAATCCCATTTGCTTATCTTATCTTCTGAATATGTGCCGTCAATAACACTTTTTATTGCATCTTTGTAGCACTCCACCACTGTCTTAACATATTCAGCACCCCTTGCACGCCCCTCTATCTTGAAAACACGCACGCCTGCGTCCATCATTTTGTTTATGAAATGAATGGTTTTCAAGTCCTTTGGCGACATTATATATTTGTTGTCAATATCAAGTTGCTCCCCTGTCTCACGGTCAGTTACAGTGTATCCACGCCTGCATATCTGCATACATGCACCACGATTGGCGGAACGTGCGGTTTCATGCAGACTTAAATAACATTTACCGCTTACAGCCATGCACAGAGCCCCATGGCAAAACATCTCTATACGTATCTTCGCACCGCTTACACCGCAAATATTCTCTTTTTCTATAACCTCATGAATTTTCTTAACCTGCACTAAATTAAGCTCCCTTGCAAGCACCACCACATCAGAGAACCTTGCATAAAACTTAAGAGCCTCTACATTTGATATGTTAAGTTGAGTGGATAGGTGAACCTCCACGCCTTTTGAAAAAGCGTACTGCATAACTGCAATATCACACGCAATAATGGCTGACACACCACTCTCTTTTGCCACATCAACTATTTGGTGCATTAGGTCAATATCTTCATCATATATTATGGTATTGACTGTAAGATATGAC
>JAZUKL010000080.1:0-4474 GCA_045643245.1 Candidatus Enterocola sp. | reverse complement strand
ACCACAGAGTACTGCCCATATAACTGTAGAATCAGATATGATGAGAATGGTAATGTGATTAAGCACGGAGACAATGACAGGGTTGTACTCAACCCTGACTCAGACTTCCCGGCAAAGACAGAAGATTTCCCTGACGGTGCTCCTGTAAATGAGAAGGGAAATATTGTAAAATACGGATTCAATTGGGTTGGCAAGGATAATGAACTTGTAATAAACCTTCAGATGGCTGAGCAACAGATTAACAAGCAGAACGTATTTATTACGGTACGTGATGTGGAGGACTTGGCAGGTAACACCCAGCAGAGCCCTATGCAGTGGACACTGTTTGTTGACAAGAATGTAGTGGTATGGTCTGCAAGGTATCTGCAAAACACCATTAATGAGGGAGAGGGTTGCACCTTTGATTTGGAGGTGATAAACCAGAGCGGTATAGAACAGAACTTCTATATAAATGATTTGCCTTGGTGGCTGACCGCTTCAAATGACCGCGGTTCATTAAGCCCTCTTGAGCATCTGCCGTTTACATTCCGTGTAAGTGACGCTCTTGAGCCTGGTGAATATGAGGCGATTGTTCACGTTACAGATGATAATGAACTGAGTGAGCCTCTTAAGGTGAATATTACGGTCAAGGCAATTGCTCCATCGTGGAAGGAAGACCCTATGGTTGACTCAAATGAGACTATGAATATGTTTGCAAAGGTACAGATAGAGGGAGCCAGAATGGGAAGCGCTTCAATTGTATATTTTGACACTGACACTGCTGACATAGTGGCTGCATATTTGGGTGGAATTTGTATTGATGTTGAGCATATTACGGAAACAAAGACGGGTACAATGCTGTTTATGAGTATGAAGAGCAGTGAGGATGCTGATTTCAAAAGAGCATTGTTAAGAGGTGATAACATCAGGTTTGTACTGTGGCGTGCGTCAACAGGTCAAATGTTTGTACTGTCACCAGAAGGGGAAGGAATCAAATATAAGGCGAATACAATTGTAGGAACACCTGATGAACCTATAATACTTAAATCAACCCAACTGCGTTCTGCTGAATATCCTATATCCGCGGGCTGGAACTGGGTAAGTTTCAATATTGCCCCTGATAATGACGGCGGTAGTTTCAAGGGTGCGTTTACGCATAGTTATCAGTTTACTCACGGAGACTTTATAAAGGTTGAGGATGATTTGTCAAGTTATGAGAATGGTCAGTGGACTACAAATGACTTTATCTTTGACAATAAGCGTGTATTTATGTTCCGTGTACATAATGATGGTAGGTTTGGCATTCACGGTACAACGCTTAAAGAGAGTGAACGCATTGTAAAGGTAGGTCAGGGTTGGAACTATCTGCCGTATCTGTGTGAGCACACACAGGATGTTACCACCGCACTTGGCGCGTATGACAAGAAAACACCTGGCGATGTTATTAAGAGTTACAAGACATTCGCAATGCTTGATAATAACTATCAGTGGGTAGGTTCTCTTACTCATTTGAAATCTGGAACAGGTTATATGCTGTATCAACAGGCTGCTGATTCCGCTATAATCAAGTATCAGAACAGTGCGCAATTTGACCCTGAATTAAGGTCTGCTGAGATAGAGCCTAATGAGTTCTTCAAGCGCAGCCACAATATGCCTTTGATTGCAACTGTAGAGGGTGCGGAAGAGGGCGATGTTCTTGAGGCGTACGCAGGAGATGAGTTGGTTGGAGCGGCAACCGCTGACAATCAGGGCAGATTCCTGATGCTTACATCGGCTGATGAGGGCAGCGTAATGAGTTTCCGTTACAGCGGAACAATGGGTAGCAAGGAGAGCAAGCCTGTAATTAAGTATGCTTCAAAATTGGCATCGGTAGGTACACTTGACAACCCTGCGGTTATACCGTTTGAAGAGGTGAGTGTAGGAGTGTTCCCTAATCCGTTTACTGATAAACTTACATTCAAGGCTGTGGTTAAGAAGGGTGATGTGATTGAGATTCAAATCAATACAACAACCGGCGTTGGATTGTGGAGTTACAGAACGGAGGCTGATGCTGACGGCTTGTGGCAATACACATTTACTGGTGCTGAGAACTACCAGCACGGCACATACACTGCCACTGTATATGTTAACGGAGAAAAATTTGATTATAAACTTATAAAATGACAAACAATATGAAAACACGTGTTATGATATTTGCGGCACTTATTGCCGTTGCAATGGTGTGTTGTAAGAAAGATAACAAATCGGAGCCGGGACCTGTCACTCCTGTTGAGCCTGTTGAACCTCATGCTCCATCTAAGGTGGAACGAGCGCCACAATGGAAGGTGGACTGGAGTTCGCACGATGAGGCTCCTGATTGGAAAGTCGCTGACAAGGATAAAGACATAACCTCCACAATGAATATTATTGTTATGCCTTCTGATAACATTGCGGAGGCTGACATTATGGCGGCATTCTGTAATGATGTATGCGTAGGTGTATGTAAACCTAAGGAAACTGCGTTTGGTATGCGTTTCTACTTGGGTATATACAGACCTAAGAGTGATAATCAAATGATAAAGTTGGCTTATTTTGACTCCAGTAACAGTAGAATCATATATTGGGTTGATGAGTTCCGTTTTACAAATGACGATGTCAAGGGATTGGCGTCAGACCCTTATATTCCAAATGAAGCAAACAGAGTGTCAGGGGAGAAGGTTATGGTGTTCAGATACTCTTTACCTGAAGATGTAACAGTTATAGCAGGTGATGAATTGGCGTTGTTTGCAGGTGAGAGTTGCCGCGCCCTTTTACCGCTTGACCCCGATGCAACAACACGCTTTGTTTACGAGGTTAAGGTTCCTGTGGCTGGAGATGTAGAGGAAATGTATGTAAAGTACTATTCCGCCTCAAAGAGTAATGTGTATAAATTCAAGAGTTACAGATTTGTGCTGGCTGAAAAAACACTTAGTGCCACTCCTTTAGAGTGGGCGGAATGATAGAGGTTGTTGATGACATATTGCGTATGATGGGTGACTTTATATGGAGTGTGCCTATGGCAATTTTGTTGTTAGGTACACACCTATGGATGACTATACGCACAGGTGGCATTCAGCGTAAAATGTTGTTTGCAGTAAAACTGTCTGTATCCAGCGATAAGTCAACATCTGGTGAGATAAGCAATTTTGGTGCCTTGATGGTTGCTCTTGCTGCCACAATGGGAACGGGCAATATAATAGGAGTGGGAACTGCCGTGGCTATGGGTGGTCCAGGTGCCATATTTTGGTGTTTTTTGACAGGACTTTTTGGAATTGCCACTAAATATGCTGAATCATTGCTTGCCGTTAAGTATCGTATTAAGAATGAGAAGGGTAAGATGATTGGCGGTGCAATGGTTGTACTTGACAAAATTTTGCACAAACGTGGACTTGCTGTTTTTTTCTGCATTGCCACTATTTGTGCCGCATTTGGTATAGGTAACCTTAATCAGGCAAATTCTGTTGCTATTCTTGTAGAAAATAATACAGGGGTAAGTCCATATATCACAGGCTTTATAATGGCATTTATTGTTGGAGCCGTTATGGTAGGCGGAATTAAATGGCTATCAAAAGTATGTGAGTGGTTGGTTCCGTTTATGGCTGGTTTTTATATGTTGGGTTGCATCTATTTATTGTGTGTTAATGGTACATATATAGTACCTGCCATTAAACTTATAATAACATCGGCATTTGCTCCAGAAGCAGTGGAGGGCGGCTTGATAGGCGGAGGTTTTATGCTTGCAATGCGATACGGACTTGCACGTGGATTGTTTTCAAATGAGGCTGGTCTTGGCTCTTCTTCAATAGTATCTGCATCTGCTAAAACAGATAATGCTGTACGTCAGGCACTTATATCTTCTACAGCGGTGTTTTGGGATACAATGGTGGTTTGTACTCTTACAGGACTTGTAATAGTTACAAGCGTTATTGCTTACCCCGATATTGATTTTGAGCATGGTGCGGTGCTTACCACAATGGCATTTGGAAAAATACATTCGTGGGGTTCTCATTTTTTGACAGTTGCCATTATCACATTTGTGTTTTCCACTATTTTAGGTTGGTCATTTTATGCCGAGCGATGTATGGAATATTTGGGTGGAACAAAACTTATAAAATGGTTTCAACTTGCATGGATAGCGGCAGTCATGATAGGCTCAATTATGGGACTTAATACAGTGTGGCTTCTCTCTGATGTAGCCAACGCCTTGATGGCAATACCTAATCTTGTCTGTGTGCTTGCTCTTAGTGGAGTGGTGGCGGCAGAAACTAAAAAATATTGTTCTAAGACACATATTAATGATATTGACCCCGATATGGAGAGATAAATTATGGAAGCAATAGCATCTTTTCAAATTGACCATACTAACTTAAAGCCAGGTATTTATGTATCGCGCCGCGATGCTGGGTTCATTACCTTTGACATGAGGTTTACAGAGCCTAATGCAGAGCCTGTTATGGAGCAGAAGGCGGCACACTCT
>JAZUKL010000079.1:0-3144 GCA_045643245.1 Candidatus Enterocola sp. | reverse complement strand
AGGACGATAATCCTTTTTATGTGGATTATGATGACCCTACTATTCCTGAAGACCAAAGGAATGAGGATATCCATTGGCTTAGGACTATGATAGACTGGAATGGTGAAAAACGTAATCCACGCTATGGTGAGAAGGGCTGGTGCTACATTCCCGTTGAGGGTGAGCCTTTATGGTATCATGATTGTGGTAAGACAATTACTGCCACTATTAAGAAAGAGGACCTTCCGGTATCATTTGTGTCGGTTCGTATGGCGGATATGAACGTAAACTACTATGCTTCATCATATGTCATCACATTTGATGATTGTTTTCCGCAGCAGGTTACACTTGTTTCTAACCCAGAAACCGCAGACCAGAAATTATGCGGGGGCGATGTTATGACTGAGGCTGAATATAAGGTGGCAGGAGACAAAACAGAAAGTATCGGCTGGCAGGTGAAGCCTGACGAAACATCGTGGATTACCATAAATAAGTCTGCCGATGCTATGAGTGCCACCGCTACAGGCACTCCTGATGCAGTGGGAGACTATACCGTAAAGTTCTATGGAGTAAGTACTGATGCAGAGGCTTGTGACTCAGACACCCTCACCCTTAAAGTAACCTCCATACCCACGCCCGATGCACCAAAAGTTGATTGGTGATACTCCAGACCACAAATTTTTTTGAGATTTTAGTGAAATAGTTTGCATTTTTTGTTTGGATTTGCTAAATTTGTATGCTTACAATGCCATAATGGGGCATACTATGAATAAATTTATATGCAATACTGTATGTAAAGTATTGAGTATGGTAGTGTTAACACTATGCTCAGTGGCGGTGTGGGGATATAATTTCTCAGGAAAGACAATATATCTTACTCCTAATAACTCTTATTGGAATAAAGATGGTGCTTGGTATCAGATTTATTATTACGGGAGTAGCGGTAACGGTTGGCTTACTCTGAACCAGGGTCCGGAGAGTGATGTCTATTTTGCCACAATACCTGCTGGCAAAACTTATACAGGTATCATTTTCTTGAGAATGAAGCCAGGTGCCCACGCAAAAACGTGGGACTATGAAACTTCTGAAATTTGGAATAAGATTGAGGTGACAACAAATAGTAGCAGCAAGAATAATTATAAAATTACAGGATGGAGTTCCGGACAATGGATTGACCACTCGTATGTTAAAAAAGGAACTAAAATCTTTTTTGACAACACAAAGACTAATTGGGGTGAGGTGTGGATGACTATAGTTGGTACACTTGATGTTAATAATTGTAATGACAATAATTATGTATATTCCTATTATAACCAAAGTGCTACTTTAGAAAATTATAAAACATATGCCGACAGTTGGTATAAGATGAAAAAATATTGTGGAAATATTTACTATTTGGAACTGCCTGCAGACTCTTACAGAGAATATTTTTCATTTGCAGACAAAGATATGTTCGGTTATAATGATGGTAAAATATATGCTTCAAGTGTTCTGTTGCATTTTAAGTGGGATGGAAATAACCCTTGTATAACACCTACTGTGCGTAAGGATTTTAACGAATCTTGCCAAAGTTATGAGTGGGAAGGTTATTTAAAGGCTCTTCCTAATAAATCTGATATGGATGCAGACCCGTTAAGCACATTAAAAGTAACTCCCTCTCAGGCAAATCCTGTGAAGCGTGGCGACGATGTAACGCTAAAGGTTGAGTCATCGCAGACTTGGAAATGGTACTCTTCATCAGATGGTAAAACGTGGACAGAATGCACATCGTCAGCATCGGGAACTGGTAAAAACACACTTACAGTAAGACCAGAGCTTTCAACTTACTATCAGGTGCGTGATGCCGATAATATATGTAATGCAACTTATCGTGTTGAGATTGATATTGCCTGTCAGGGCTATCAGCAGACTTTGCTTGATGTTAATTTTGACACCGATGCTTCAGGTAATTACTTCACATCAGAGAGTAGCCGCCGTGCCGCCATCAATTCCAAGGGCGAGTATATAAATACCAATATTTATAGTTACTCCGGTGAGGGTAAGGAGATTTTGGATGGTTTCTACACTATTCTTGCAAATCCAAAGTTTGGCGGTTGCGGAATTCAACAGACAGCCAAAACTTGTGAAGAGTCATCTTGTTTGCAAAATGTAAGAAGCGGGTGTTATGAAAATGAATATTGGTTTCTTGATATAAAAGACCACACACAACCTGCAGGAAAGATTGGTGGAATGCTGATGGCTAATTGTAAGGATAAGGGAGAAGTGATATTCTCATATTCAACAGGAAAACTTTGTGCCAAGAACCTATATATGACCTTTTCCGCTTGGTTTGCCAATGCCACAAAGCCTAACGGTACAGAAAAACCTATTCCAATCAACGCCAAGATATTCATTAAGAATAAAACCAGAACAGAAGATATCGCTCACATAAATGTTGTGGATGTTCAGCCTGACGGCAAGTGGGTTAATGGAAAAACGGCGTTCTTTTCTGGTGATAATGATGAACTTATTGTAGAGGTTGTCAACTATGGAGAGTCTGGTACAGGTAATGATATTCTTATAGATGACATAAGTTTTACGGCTTGCTCGCCAGAGGTTAAGTTCAATCCTTATACTACCGTTGATTGTGGCGTTATTACCTCAATAACGGTTGTCCCTACGGGAATTGATGAGATTTTCCAGACCACACCATACTATTTATGGCAGCGTTATAACTATACAACTGATAAGTGGGAGAATATTCCAAATGACCCGACTCCAGGTTCTGGCTCATATAAGGGTAGTGGAATAGGTAAGACAAAGTATGAGTTTAATATTTTAAAGGAGGTTGGAGGTAAAGACCCTTTGTTTCGTGTGATTCTTGCAGGAACTGAAAATGCCGCTAAGGAAGTTGGTGCCGGATTGCCTCATAATTGTCCTGATTATGCTATGACAGATGAGATTATAGTGGATTGCAACTGTTTGCCTCAATATATAAACAAAAGTTCCGGTTCTGATAATCAAACCGTATGTGAGGGAAGTGCTATGAGTAATGTGGTATATGCCGCAAGCGGAACCACATTGGGTGCTGATGTCAAGGGTTTGCCAGATGGATTGACGGCAGCAAAAAGCGGTAAGAATGTAACCATTAGCGGAACTCTGCCTGTAATAGATAAAGACTTTGTT
>JAZUKL010000078.1:0-19729 GCA_045643245.1 Candidatus Enterocola sp. | reverse complement strand
GGAACCCATGCCTTGATTTCCGAGCCATGCCATAGAGGCATTAGCATTAAAACAATAAATGAGGTTGTCAAAAATTTGTAAAATCTTTTCATATTCAATTTTCTACTTTTCATACACTACAATGATTACAAAGATAGTGTTTTTTTTTAATTTTTTCAACAAAACAACTGCGATAAAAATTTTTCCCATACATTTGCAACACACAACAGTACAAATTAGGTGAAATATGTGACTAAATTTGAAGTAAAAAGGTCAAAGGAGCGTTTATTCTCCCTTGACCCATTGATTCATATTGAACGATGTGAGATATCTTTTGGTTCATATTGTGCAATGCTCAAGTAAAGATTCCTCTCTTCGTTCGGAATGACGGGAAGAAGATCTCTCGCTTCGCTCAAAATGACGCAGGAGTAACACTACCCTCTGTAACTGTATATGCAGGGTGCCCTGCAAGCACGGCAGATAAGGTGCTTTTACCAGAACCGTTAGGTCCCATAATAGCGTGCACCTCTCCTGGCTTTATTTCAAGATTGATTCCCCTTAAAATCTCTTTTCCCCCTACTGAGGCATGCAAATTTTCTATTTTCAGCATATCAATGCAGACTTATTATTCAAATTGCAAATATACAACTTTTATATTTTACTACAAATCATAATCAAGCACACTTATAGGTGTATATTATTCTCTTGTATATTGCTCAAGGCGTAAAATCTCCTTACTCTCTCCAACAACCCAAAGCACATCGCCCGCATAGAAAACAAGATTGGCGGAAGGCTTTAGCAGTTTATCTTTACTGCGGTCTATACCTGCAATCATACAATGGAAATTATCTCTGATTCCACACTCAAATATAGGCTTACCAACAAGAGGAGAGCCTTCTGTAATGGCTATTCGCATAAGTTTCATATCGTTTTCAGATGTGGATTCCGCAACAGGGACAAGATTCTCATTTTTTACAAGTTCGTCTGCAAAACGTTTCAGGCTCTCATCGCCACCAAGACACTGCAACTTGTCGTGCGGAAATATGCAGGTATCGGGTGACGGTATATTTATACGACCATTATCCCTTAGTATGGACGTAATGTTAATATCGTAGTTTTTACCCCAATTTGTATCCTTTAGTGATGTTCCGCACCAAACGGAATTTACAGGAACTGTGATTTCACAAAGATGCACATCTTTGCTCACAAGCTCACCCTCAAACTCAGGCATACATGCTTTTGACTCCATCTCTTTGGAATTGAGATTCTGCTTAAAGACACTCTCCATGTGCACCTGATTTTCTTTCAGTTTTCCACGCAGCACAAAATACGCCACAAAAAACAATGCTACGCTTGCAATCACAGCATAATATGACTGATAGAATATGTTAATAGTAAGAACAATTAGGCACAGGGCGATAAACCATCTTACTATAACTATAACAATTAACGGTATGCGGTTAAAATGCGTATCGTGCCACAGTTTCCAAAACGGTTTGTCAAACAGGTTTTTTGTAAGAAGCGGACGTATAAAGACCATCAGCACAAGAAGTGTGACAACCATTACTATAAGATTGGTGAAACGAGCCCAATCATCTGGCATTATTTTTAACGCCGCAGGATATAGAAATTCCTTACAAAGACTTATTACCGTTATACCTAAAACACTATAGATAAGTGCTATGACACACGATTTCCGAAGCACAACCCTCCAACTTGAATTTGTACGGGTGGAATCGGACAACGCTGTATCTGTTCTGTCTATACGGAATTTGGGCGAAACCTTAGGCTCTATGAACTTAGCCAACGGCTCCGCCATTTTAATCATAAATGGTGTGGTGAATGTGGTGATAACCGACACTGAAACTATTATCGGGTAAATCTGCTCCCCGATAGCACCAAGGCTTATACCCAATGTGGCTATAATAAAAGAGAACTCGCCAACCTGTGCCAAACTGAATCCACAATGCAACGCCGTGCTTATGCTTACCTTACCAAGCAGAAACGCAAATGTCTCCACAATACTTCTAAGTACCAACACTACAAGGGTTATCACCAAAATAGGCAGCCAATACTCCACAAGTTTTGACGGGTCTATCATCATACCTACGGATACAAAAAATATGGCTCCAAACAAATCCTTTATAGGGGCAACGGTATGTTCAATGCGTTGTGATTCTGTAGTCTCAGCCATAATGGAACCCATTACAAACGCTCCAAACGCGGCTGAGAATCCTGCAAAAGAGGCAAACATAACCATTATGAAACATAGTGCAAGACTTACTATGAGCAATGTCTCCTGATTAAGAAACGGCTTTATTTTACGAAGCAGCATTGGTATCAGATATATGCCAGCTACAAACCAAAGCACAAGATAAAACACCATTTTAAGTATGCTCATAAACATAAGACCTCCGTCTATGGCACCACCTTTTCCAAGTGTGCCGAAAAGCAGCATCATTATAATGGCTATAATATCTTCAAGAATCAGCACACTAAACACTATTGAGGTGAATTTCTGCTGTTTAAGCCCTAAATCATCAAACGCCTTGATAATAATGCTGGTGGAAGACATAGCCATCATACCGCCAAGGTATAGTCCGTCCATTGTTCCCCAATTAAAAGCCTCGCTAACGCCAAAACCTATGGCAATCATACATACAAGGCTGGTGAACACTGCTATTACAGGAGCTGTACCTATATTGAAAAGTTTTTTAAAACTGAACTCAAGCCCCAAGCCGAACAAAAGGAATATGACACCTATTTCAGCCCAAGTGTGAATAGACTCCATATCGGCTATAGAGGCGGTGTAAGGCATATACGGACCTACCAGAAAGCCAGGCACAATGTAAGCCAGACCAACAGGTTGTTTCAGCTTCTTGAATATGATAGACATAACACCCGCACAAAGCAATATCAGAGCAAGGTCTTGAATAAGCGTTGGTAATGTTTCCATATTTTAGTATTTTTTACCCCACTGCATTCTCTATAGAGATGGTGAGTAGTTTTTGTGCCTCTACAGCAAACTCCATTGGAAGTTTATTGAAGACCTCTTTTGCAAAACCGTTAACTATAAGCCCTACAGCATCTTCCGTGGAAATTCCACGCTGGTTACAATAGAATAATTGGTCTTCGTTTATCTTAGATGTGCTTGCCTCATGCTCCACAATGGCTGTATTATTGTGTACATCTATTGTGGGGAATGTATGGGCACCACATTTATCACCTAAAAGCAGGCTGTCACACTGTGAGAAGTTACGTCCGTTCTCCGCCCCCGATGTCATTCTTACAATGCCACGATACGAGTTTTCACTATGCCCTGCCGATATACCCTTTGATACTATGCGGCTTTTTGTGTTACGCCCTATATGTATCATCTTGGTACCTGTATCTGCCATCTGATAGTTATTGGTAACCGCCACAGAATAGAACTCCCCTATTGAATTATCTCCTTTAAGCACGCAAGAGGGGTATTTCCAAGTAAGTGCAGAGCCTGTCTCAACCTGTGTCCAATACACTTTAGAGTTCTCTCCGGCACACATTGCACGCTTGGTTACAAAATTATAGATACCGCCCTTGCCATCTTTATCGCCTGGATACCAATTCTGAACCGTAGAGTACTTGACCTCAGCACGCTCATTAGCCACTATCTCAACAATGGCGGCGTGAAGTTGGTTCTCATCACGCATAGGAGCGGTACAACCCTCAAGATATGAGACATACGCATCATCGTAAGCAACTATAAGCGTACGCTCAAACTGACCTGTATTTGAGGCATTTATACGGAAATATGTGGAGAGTTCAACAGGGCAACGCACCCCTTTAGGTATGTATGCAAATGAGCCGTCAGTAAATACTGCACAATTAAGTGCGGCAAAAAAGTTATCTGTGTATGGCACTACTGAGCCAAGATACTTGCGTACCAAGTCAGGATATTGCTTAACAGCCTCACTTATAGAGCAAAAGATTATTCCAAGTTTTGCCAAATCCTCCTTGTAAGTGGTTTTAACAGAGGTGCTGTCCATTACGGCATCAACTGCCATACCCGATAGCCGTTTCTGTTCCTCAAGCGGAATGCCTAACTTATTGAATGTCTTAAGAATTTCAGGGTCAACCTCATCAAGGCTGTTCACCTGTTTCTTAACAGGTGCGGCATAGTATGAAATGGCTTGAAAATCTATATCGGGGATACGCAGATGAGCCCATTTAGGCATTTTCATTGTGAGCCAATGACGGTAAGCCTTTAATCTGAACTCAAGCAACCACTCAGGTTCCTGTTTCTTTTCTGAAATAAGGCGGATTATACCCTCATCAAGACCACGCTTTACAACATCAGTCTTGACATCGGTGGTGAAACCGTATTTATAATCACCCGATGTCAGTTTTGAAAACTCGTCATCATTACGCTTTTTCATCACCCATCACATAAAATTTGACGTACGGCAACACCGTTGGCACAAACTTGTATATAGGTTTGTACAATACTGATTCACTCTTTACTTTTTCAGGAAGTATTGATACATAACCCTCTGCCATTGCTATTAGATTTAATAGCACACTAAGGACTATGGCATACTTCAAAACACCTACAACCGCTCCAAGAAGTCTGTTAACCCAAGAGAGCATAACCACCTTTATCACCTTGTCCAACAGTTTGGATATCAGGAATACCAATATAGTTACGCCAACAAAAATTATGAAGTAGGCTATTGCATGTGCAAGATTCTCTGCCAAAACAAAATGTTTAAGCATAAGTGCTGTTAAATCAGAGGCATAGGCATTGGCAAGATAGATACCTGCTATCATACCTATAAAAGAACCTACCGATAAGATAATGCCCTTATACAGTCCTCTTACAAGCCCCCATGCAAGAGGTATTACCAGACAAATATCAAGTATATACTCTTCCACTGTCAGTTTTCTCCTTACAACTTCTTCTTAATCTCTATCTCTTCATACGATTCTACAATATCGCCAACCTGAATATCGTTGTAATTTGCAATATTAAGACCGCATTCAAAGCCCGATGTAACCTCTTTTACATCATCTTTCATACGCTTAAGTGAGCCAAGTTCTCCTGTATGGATAACTATGCCGTCTCTGATAAGACGAACCTTGTTGGAACGTTTGATTTTACCGTCCCTGACAATACAACCTGCAACTGAACCCACTTTTGATATTTTGAATACCTGAAGAACCTCAAGAGTGGCAGTAACCTCTTCCTTAATTTCAGGAGAAAGCATACCTTCCATTGCATCCTTAACCTCTTCAATGGCATCGTAGATTATAGAGTACAGACGAATATCAACCTGCTCCTTTTCTGCAAGTCTCTTGGCATCAACACTTGGACGCACTTGGAAACCTACAACTACAGCGTTTGATGCGGCGGCAAGCAAAATATCAGATTCTGATATTTGACCTACAGCCTTATGTATTACATTAACTTGAATTTCAGGGGTTGAAAGTTTGATAAATGAGTCTGACAATGCCTCAACTGAACCGTCAACATCACCTTTGACAACAATGTTAAGTTCATGGAAATTACCAAGTGCCCTACGTCTGCCAAGTTCAGCAAGTGTAATATGTGTGCTTGTACGCTGACTTTGTTCACGTTTCAACTGCTCACGCTTGTTTGTAACCTCTCTTGCCTCTTGCTCACTCTCCATAACATTCAAACGGTCACCTGCTTGCGGAGCTCCGTTAAGACCAAGAATTGAAGCTGGTTCACCTGGCTTAACCTCTTTGATTCTTTGGTTACGCTCATTGAACATTGCCTTAACTCTACCGTAACTTGTACCGGCAACAACCACATCGCCAACATGAAGGGTACCACCTTCAATAAGTACGGTAGCCAAATATCCTCTACCTTTATCAAGTGAAGATTCAATTATTGAGCCAACGGCAGGTTTGTTTGGATTTGCTTTCAAATCAAGCATTTCAGCCTCAAGAAGCACTTTTTCAAGCAACTCCTTTACGCCTGTACCTTGCTTTGCAGATATGTCTTGAGACTGATACTTGCCACCCCAATCCTCTACCAAATAGTTCATATTTGCAAGTGTTTCCTTAATTTTATCAGGATTTGCAGTTGGCTTATCAACCTTATTTATGGCAAATACCATAGGTACGCCAGCCGCCGATGCGTGATTTATAGCCTCAATTGTCTGTGGCATTACGGCATCATCAGCGGCAACTATGATTATTGCAATATCTGTAACTTTTGCACCACGGGCACGCATAGCGGTAAACGCCTCATGTCCTGGGGTATCAAGAAAAGTAATGTGCTGTCCGCTCTCAAGTTTTACATTGTATGCACCAATGTGCTGGGTAATACCTCCCGCTTCACCTGCAATTACATTTGCCTTACGAATATAGTCAAGCAACGATGTTTTACCATGGTCAACGTGTCCCATTACGGTAACGATAGGTGCCCTTGGAACCAAATCCTCAGCCTTATCCTCCTGCTCATTTATGCTCTCCTGTACCTCTGCACTGATATACTGTGTCTTAAAGCCAAACTCGTCTGCTACAATGTTTATGGTTTCAGCATCAAGGCGTTGGTTTATTGACACAAACAAGCCAAGATTCATACATGTACCAATAACTTGTGTTACAGGCACTTTCATCATAGTGGCAAGGTCATTTACAGTAACAAACTCTGTAATTTTAATAATCTGATTATCAAGACGTTCCTGTTCTGCCTCAGCCTCCATACGCTGTTGGTTAGCCTCTCTCTTATCCTTACGATACTTTGCAGATTTTGATTTTTGCTTGCTTGTAAGCATAGCAAGAGTCTCTTTTACCTGTTTTTGAACCTCCTCATCGCTTGCCTGAATACGTGGCTGATATTTATCTTTCTTGCCTTTCTTTCCGCTGCTTCTTACTTCTCCGTCATCATCGTATGACTTGCTTAAATCAATGCTGTTCTTCTTTATACGATTACGCTTGCGTTTACCCTCTCCTGCTCCATTTTCAGATGTCTGTTGCTGTTGTTGCTTTGGAGGGTATTTGCTCTCACGTTCCTTGCGTTTTTCCTCTTTGGTCTTTTTCTTTGGACGTGTCTGCTGGTTAATGCTTGATAAGTCAATCTTACCCAATACTTTAGGGGCATTTATCTGTTGAACGGGAATTGAAGCATGCTCAACAACTTCTGTTTCAGGCTCTTCCTCTGCTTCCTGTTCAATAACCTTTTCTGTGACTACAGGTTCTTCATTAGGAGTTTCATTTTCAACTATTGGAGCCTCTTTAGGTGTTTCAACAGCCTTTGGCTTTTCAGAAACTTTTGGAGCCTCAGATGCCTTTAGAGTTTCTGGAACTTCCTGAGTTTCAACCACCTTTGGAGTTTCTTCCTTAGATTCCTGTTTTGGTTCCTCCTTTGGAGTTTCCTTAACCTTCTTCTTTCCGCTAATTGCATCAAGGTCAATTTTTCCAACCTGCTTAAACGCTATGACTGGCTCTGCCTTTTTTTCATGTACAGGCTCCGGTGCAGGTGTAGGAGCAGGCTTTGGTGCAGGTGCCGGCTTTCTTACTAAAGAAAGAATGTCGATTGGCTTCTTTGCCTCAGTATCGGTGCCGAATTCCTTTTGTAAAACCTCATACTGTTCATCTGATATACGGGCGTTAATATCGTCCTTTACATCATCAAAACCTTTTTTACGTAGAAACTCAACTATAGTTGAAAGACTAATGTTAAAATCTCTTGTTACTTTATTTAACTTTACAGACATTAATATATGATTTTTTGTTGTTCGTTTATTCTGACTCGACAGAGCAAGTCTTACTTGCTCTGTTCTCGCTACTCCTCAAATTCAGCCTTTAAGACTGCTATTACATTATCAACTGTCTCTTCTTCAAGGTCAGTTTGCTTTATCAAATCCTCACGTGATACTGCAAGAACCCTGCGTGCTGTATCGTAGCCTTGCTCTTTGAAAATATCAAGCACCCATTGTTCTATTTCATCACTGAACTCATCCAAGTAGATATCATCCTCCTCCATAGCATCACCTTCAATGTAACGGAACACTTCAATTGTGTAGCCAGTCAATTTGCAGGCAAGTTTTATGTTTGTACCGCCTTTACCAATGGCAAGTGACACATCTTCAGGACGAAGATAAACTTCGGCACGCTTATTTTCATTATCAACCTTCAACGATACTATTCTGGCAGGACTTAACGCTCTGGCAATTAACAGTTCAAGATTTGAAGTGTAGTTTATTACATCAATGTTCTCATTCTTAAGTTCACGCACAATAGTGTGAATACGGGCACCCTTGACACCTACGCATGAACCTACAGGGTCAATACGCTCATCGGCAGACTCAACTGCCACTTTTGCATGGTCACCAGGAATACGGGCAATTTTCTTAATTGAAATTACGCCGTCTGCAATTTCAGGAACCTCCTGCTCAAACAAACGCTGAAGGAACAATTCAGATGTACGTGAAACCAAAATCTTAAGGTTATTGTTTGCATTATCAACACTTGTAACCACTGCCCTTACCTGATCTCCCTTATGATAGAAATCAGATGGAATCTGCTCTGTTTTTGGAAGCAGAATTTCATTATGGTCTGTATCAAGCAAAAGTATCTCCTTTTTCCAAATCTGATAAACCTCTGCTGAAATAACCTCACCAACCAAAGCCTTATATTTTTCATATACAGCCGCCTTTTGCAGGTCAAGTATCTTTGATTGAAGAGTTTGACGCAAGTTCAATACGGCACGTCTTCCAAATGACATGAACTCCACTTTATCAGAAACATCCTCACCTATCTCACACTCAGGGTCAATTTTTCTTGCTTCTGAAAAACCTACCTGTGTCTGCACGTTTTCTACGGCGTCATCAGCAACAACCTCACGGTCACGCCATATTTCAAGGTCTCCATGTTCAGGGTTGACAACCACGTTAAAGTTCTCATCTGTACCAAACATCTTAACTATCACTGTTCTGAAAGAGTCTTCCAATACACTTATAAGTGTATTTTGGTCAATACCTTTCTCATCTCTGAATGAATTTAGCAACTCCGCAAAATCAGGAGTTGGCTCTACTGCCTTTGCCATTTTTTGATTAATTAAATTTTAAGTTATATTTTGTATATTTTACTTCTGAATATTTGAAAGTCAAAGTCTGTTTCTGAGGCTTTTTCTCCCCTTTTACCTTGACCTCTGTCTCTATAGCAAATGTTTCATCATCAACACTTTTCAGCACTCCTACATATTTTTTTGAACCGCTCAGCACTTCAACCTCATTTCCCACATTTCTGTCATACTGCCTTTTTACCTTGAACGGTGATGTCAACCCCGATGAGCCCACCTGAAGGCTGTAATCCTCAATATCACGGTCAAGAGCATTCTCAATAGCGTTATTTATAGCCACGCAAGTGTCAATGTCAACACCGCTGTCTGAATCAATCTCCACCTCAATGTCATTGTCCTTAGATATGGTAACCTCTACAAGATACCCGTCAGTACCATGCAATGCTGCATTCACCACATCTTCAATAATCTTTTTTTCTATCATAATACGGTAAAATAACCCAAGTTCAAAGTTCAAAACAAAAATGAGAGGAACACCGTTCCCCTCATTTCATACTGCAAAGATACTACAAATAATTTAATCTACAAAATTTTTGTAAAAATTTATTGCACAGTAATCTGTTTGTAGTGTCTTAAACAAATCAGATATGTAATGCTTTGCTCTATGCGTGTATCCAAAGCATTGCGATACAAAGTTTGAGCCTCAAGCAAATCTGAAAGCGGAATAAGCCCTGCCTTATAATACTGACTGCTGAGCCGCAGATTTGAAGAAGCGTCTTCAACTGCCTGCTGTGCAAGCAAATAACTACGATACGCAGCATCAAGTTCATCCCAAATTTTTTGAGTTTGAAGTTCAAGTTTTGCAGTAAGGTCAGACTGCATATTCTCTGCCTCCTCTATCTTGTAGTTCTGTTTCTTTATATTATGAGCATTCTCCCACCACGATGAAATAGGCACCTGAATAGCGGCAAACCCGGTAAGGTTTGTCCTATCCTTCTCCAACAGATTATTATAAGTATATACACCGCCAAAACCTATCTGCGGCAAAGACTCTCCTAATATCATACGCTTCTGCAGACGGCTTGCCTTAACATTGAGTTCCAGCAGTTTTGATTCACTCCTGTTCTGCACTGCCACACTGTTTTCAACCCTGTACTCCCAAGGCGATGTTATCTCCGATATTGTATCGGTGAGACAGACATCATCAGAATACTGAATTCCTATCTGCTGACAAAGCGCACGTTTTGAGAGCCTAATGCCATTCTCAATTTTAATGGCATTAGCGTTCATCTCATTTATTTTCAGCTTTACCTTAAGCCCGTCATTAGGCGTAATAAGACCTGCCTGAAGTGCCACTCTAACATCTTTTTCAAGATTACTTAATAGTACAAGCACTGCATTTACTGTCTTAAGTTTTTCCTCAAGCATCTTGGTTTGCCAATATAACTCCTCAGTATTAAGCAGCAAATCCCTTTCCGCTATCTGCTTTTGATATGTAGATGCCTCTATTCCCAAATTTGCAAGTTTGTTTCCTGTTACAATTCTGCCGCCTGCATAAATAGGCTGCATGGCAACAACACCCGTAACAAGTCCTTTTTCAAGAAAGTTAAAATGGTCCTCAATGCCAAGTGCCGGACCTATATCATTATAGATGGTTCTTAAAACATCTCTGACACCTGTATTCTTTATATCCTCAATGCCGTATTCTATATATGGCTTGTTTGAATGAAAGGCCTGTGCCGATGCACTGACTGACGGAAAATACTTTGCAACCACCGCCTTTTTTGTCTGTTCCGCCTCCTTAATGGCAAGGTTTGCATTCTTAATATCCACATTATTGACAACAGCAAGCCTAAGACAAGAGTCCAATGACAACTCCTGACTCAAAACCACCATTGGTAAGGCGATGGCAATTAACAGCAATATGTATTTTTTTAGAAACATAGTTTATTAGTTGACAGTTGACAGTTGATAGTTGATAGTGAAAATTCATTGTCCACTGTCCACTCTCCACTGTCCACTAATTAAGTCCACTGTCCACTCTTATAGATTCTCCAATATGCTACTGGTAAGACTGTTACAATCAGCACCAATGAAAATACTGTTCCAAAGCAAATAATGACACCCATAGGCATCCACAGGGTGCTACGGCTTATTATCATTGGAACAACTCCAAGTGCAGTGGTGGCTGATGTCAGGAATATAGGTCTCATACGCCTTGTTCCTGACAGGAATGCAGCCTCCTCAGCACTCTTTTTCTCTTTCTTACGCAACTCCTCCGCATATTCAAACATTATTATGCCGTTACGCACAATAATTCCAATAAGACTTACAACTCCTAATACTGACGTTATACCAAAATCAAGTCCAAACATTTTAAGACCTAAAAATGCCCCGAACAAACATAGTAATGTGGCTGATAATGAGAGTGTTGCAAGTCCAATATTGCCAAAATCATATAGCAGAAATGCAAATATGACCACTATTGCAAGTATCACGCCCCAAACAATTTCCGGAATCAAATCCAAATTTATACCTGTAAGCCCACCCCATTTGTAGTTGACGGAAGAAGGCATATCAGGTTCAATATTATCCTTTACAAACTTTTGAATCTTCTTCATTGGGACAGGCTGGCTTTTCCCGAATTTCAAGTCCGCCGATACGGTAATGGCACGCATTCCTTGTCTGTGCTGTATCGATGCACGCTGATAATCAGGCTCAATATCAGCAACTTGACGAAGCGGAATCCAAGTTCCCGTAGCAGTAGGAACAAGCATATTCTCCAATGCCGTAAGATTAAGTTTGTCATCATCTTTTACAACATGTAGCACAACAGGAATACTGTAATCGTCCTCCCAAAGAGTGGTGAGAGGCTGACCCTGCTCAAAACCAGCAAGTTGAAGAGACAATACGGCAGGCGTAACCCCTACCCTTGCAGCCTCGTCAGGTTTCAATGTAACCTTTACGCATGGCAATGTTTCATCGGCTGAAGTGTGAATCCAAATCAAATCCTGAGACAAAGAATCACGCATATATGTCTCAAGTTTGTCACTGCATTGCTGAATTTCATCCAAATCCTCACCCATAAAGTGTACCTCTATAGGGTTTGCCGCCATCTGGTAATCCATTTGCTTGAATCTTACACTTGCATTTGGAAAATAGTCATACATACGGTCAGTATATTCCTTAAGGAAACTCTCAGTTGCCTCATTTGATTTGGTATTTACAATAAACTGAGCATAGTTTGTACGTGGCAGTGACGGTGCATAGCAGGCATGGAACCTTGGAGAGCCGCTGCCTATGAATTTTGTAACGGCGGTAATCCGCTCATCTTTCCTTATGATGGCTTCAACACTGTCACAAACGGCGGCAGTTTCATTTATAGAACTTCCGTACGGCAATCTGATTTCTATTGCAAAGCAACTGCGTTCTGCCTTTGGCATCATCTGAACATTTAATGACAGGAAGAGCAAAATTCCGCCTATAACTGCTCCTATTCCAATAGACAGTGTTACATACGGATGTTTGAAACACCATTTCAAAAGTTTGTCATACCCGTTTTGAAGCAAATTGAAGAAAGCGTTTTGTCCTTGCTCCAAAACATTAGGTTTCACTCTTTTTTTAGCATCGTTGTGAATGAAATAAAACTCAAGGAACGGAACCACCAAAACGGCATATAAAAGCGATGTGCCAAGTGAGAACAACACTGTCCAAGGGAAAAGTTCTATAAAGTCAGCCATAGGACCTGTAAGTGTTTGGGTTACAGGGAAAAACATTCCTATTATGGCTATAGTTGCAAGCAATAGCGGAGGGAATAGTTCATTAGCGCTTACAACCGCTGAATTCCAACGGGAATATCCGCGTCTGAGACGGTCAATGTAGCCGTCAATTATAACTATTGAGTTGTCAACTATCATTCCAAGCACAAAGATAAGAGCCGCCAATGTTACTGTATTAAGGTCTATCTTAAACAGATACATCATCAGAAGGCTTATGGCTGTACATATTGGAATACCTGAACCTGCCACCAATGCTGACCTTAAAGGGAACAACATTAGCATTACAAGAATCACAATGCCTATTGATGTAAGCAAATCTGTCAGAAATCCTGTTACTGAGTCATCAACAACCTTTGGCTGGTCTGTTATGCGGTTAATGCTTACTGACGGCGGCAATGTCTCCCTAAAACCGTTCAGCACTTTGTCAACCTCCTTGCCAAACGCCACTATATTATTGCCTGGTCTTACTTCAAGTGAAAGTAGCAGTGTATTGTTTCCGTCCTTTACAACATAACTTGAGGGTTTGGGGTAACATCTCTCTATGGTGGCAATATCCTGTAGCCTTACAATATGACCTTGAGGGTCAGAATAGACTATCTGTTCCTCCAACTCCTCCTCACTTACAAAACCTTTCTGTAAATGAATTGGAGAAGATATGTTATCTATTGTTGAAATTCCTGAAGTGGTTGTAAAGCCTTGTGTAAAGAGCCTTGCAAGCAATGTGTTGGAATCTATGCCATATTGGGCAAGTTTCTCAGGCTGAATATAAACTCCTATCTGTTCATGCTGGGCACCTATAATATGAGTTCTTCCCAATGATTTTATTGTGCATAATCTGTCTGCCAGCACATGAGCATACTCTTCAAGTTCTCTTGGCGATTTGTCCGCCGATTCCAAAGTTATGAGCAGTGATGAGGTGTTTCCAAAATCATCAATAACGGCAAGAGCAAGAACTCCTGCCGGCAGTTGGATTTTGAAATCCTTTAATCCGTGCCTTATCTTGGACCAAACCTCATCTTTATCATGAACATCTTTTGAAAGTTCAACAAAAAGATAGACTATGCCGTCCTCTGAATAGGAGTAGGTTTTGGTTTTGTCAATTTCCTGAAATGAGAACAAGTATCTTTCAAGAGGTGTTGTAAGCTGCTTTTCCACTTGCTCCGATGTGGCTCCGGGATACACACCTACAACAACACCCTGCCTGATTGTGAATTGCGGAAACTCATCTTTATTCATTTCATACAGTCCATAGAATCCGCACACAACAAGCACAGCCACAATAGCAAAAATTATGCTATGTTGGCGCATTGCCTTGGATATTATGTTCCCACCTGATACACTCATCTATTAAAACTTCGTTTTAACAATGTTACTTCCTCATATCGAACAAAGTGATATATCTTTAATAAAGATCTCTCACTAACGCTCGAGATGACGAATGAAATGCTCTCATTTCTCCTTTCTCATTTCTCCTTTACACACCCTCCCTCATAAACTTTCTGTCTGCCTTCAACTATTACAGAATCTCCAACTTCAAGACCCTGCGTAATTATGACTCCGTTATTTGCAAACCCTTTGGTTTCAACCTTTTTTCTAACTGATTTACCATCAACTATGCACCACACATATCTCCCGTCAGGCATAAGTTGTACCGCCTGATAAGGAATAATAATGTTTTTTCCGCTTTTTGCGGTTTCAATACTTGCCTTACATACCATACCTGCCATAAGTTTTCCGTCTGCATTTGGAACGACAATTTTCACTTGATAAGTATGTGATATGGAATTTGCATCAACATTTATGCTTACTATTTTACCCCACAACTGACGATTATCAAGTGCAAGTACCTGTATTTTAGCACGTTGCCCTTCTTTTATGGCAGAAATGTCATTTTCAGGCACGTCAACCACAACAAGCATTGAATCTGTGTTGATGATTTTGATGAATGCGTTTGAAGGCAGCACATGGCTTCCAACCTCCATTGTCCTGCTTGTAATTATTCCATTAAAAGGAGCCCTGAGTGTGCAGTCATCAAGATTCTTGCGTGCACTTTGTGCCATTGACTTGGCTTGCTCAAGTTTTGTTTCCATCTCAATCCATTTGACTTCACTGATGGAACCGCTGTCATGCACCATCTTTAGTCTGTCATAGCCGTCCTGTGCCTGTGCAAGCGTGGCTTCGGCACTTTTTAAGGCATTTACTGACTGTGTATCGTCTATCTCCGCAAGTTTGTCTCCTTTTTTTACTTTACTGCCCTCACTTACATATACTTTAATAAGTTTACCTCCCGTCTGAAAGCTTAACAATGACGAATAGTTTTCAGACATGTATCCTGAATATGAGTATTCATACATATCTGTGCCGTCTCTTGAAATTTCAACTGCCGTAACTGACACAGGCTCAGGAGTATTCTGTTTCTTGGAATGCAATTTGCCGCACCCTGTCAGCATCGGGGTGAAAAGTAAAATAAGAATAAGGTAAAATATTGAGCGTCTTGTCATATTCTATTTGTTTCTGTTTGCCATTGTAACTATTTCCTCACTTGATATTGTAATAGGCGTCTTTTGGGTGTCATTGTTTACAATTCTGCCGTTCACATGGCTTTTCAGCAATATTGTATTGTCATGCATGCAACCCTTCCCTGTTATCTTATACTTTAATGTATAGTCAGTTACAAGCACTGTGTATTTTCTGGTTATGGAATCGGACTCCACAAACACTGAATCATTTTTGGCTGTTCCTCTCAAATAAAAAATGTCTCCTATTATGGGCTGGAACATAAGTACAACATTGTCAGTTCCTGTTTTTGAGACTCTTAACTGCCCCGATTCAGAAATTTCATCGGCTCCCAACCATCCAAGATACACAACTCCTGTGGTTTTGTAACTGTACTCGCCTTTGAACAATTCAGCACCTTTCTTACATGATTGGCACAATGTAATAAGCAATAATGCAGTAAAAATAGTAAAAACTCTTTTCATATTATTTTAAGCAACAAAAGAGGAGCGTTGCAGCCCCTCTTTTATCAAAATATGTTAATATTCAGATTTATTCAGCGGCTGCAACTTCAACTGTAAATTCAGCGCTAACCTCTTTATGAAGTTTTGCATTTACTTTGACACTGCCAAGTTCCTTGATAGGAGCCTTTAGCTCAATTAGTTTCTTGTCAATGCTGATACCCTCTTTTTCAAGAGCCTCAGCAATTTGTATAGAAGTAACTGCTCCAAATACCTTGCCCTTTTCACTTGCCTTTGTTGTAACCTTTATGGTCAAGCCATTAAGTTTTTCAGCAAGAGCCTCAGCATCAGCCTTAATCTTAGCAAGTTTGTGAGCACGTTGTCTTAAGTTTTCAGCAATAACCTTTTGTGCAGATTCTGTAGCAAGAACCGCTTTCTGCTGCGGAATAAGGTAGTTACGTCCGTAACCATCCTTTACTGTAACTATATCATCCTTATAGCCAAGTCCGTGTATATCTTCTTTAAGTATTACTTTCATTGTCTTGTCCTCCTTTAATTATTTCAACATATCAGTTACGTATGGGAGCAATGCCAAGTGACGTGCACGCTTGATAGCCTGTGCAACCTGACGCTGATACTTGAGTGATGTACCTGTCAGACGGCGAGGCAATATCTTACCTTGCTCATTAAGGAACTTTTTAAGGAACTCAGGGTCCTTATAGTCAATATACTTGATACCGCTACGTTTGAAACGGCAGTATTTTTTTCTCTTTGTTTCCACTGATTGTGGAGTTAAATAACGAATTTCAGATTGATTCTGTGCCATAATTATTGTCCTCCTTATTCTGCATCATTATTTGGTTCAACTATTTCAGGAGCAGCCTCTTTTGCAGGGGCAGCCTCTTTCTTTGCATAAATCTCACCTGAGGCAATCTTGCCACGACGCTTCTCAGCGTAAGCCTGTGCGTATTTGTCCAGCTTAACTGTTAAGAAACGGATAACGCGCTCATCACGGCGGAATTGTGTTTCAAGTGTGTCAATAACTTCAGGTTCAGCATCAAACTGGAACAGTTCATAGAATCCTGTTGATTTTTTCTCAATTGGGTAGGCTAATTTCTTTAGTCCCCAGTTCTCTTCGTTCACAATCTTGGCTCCGGCATCAGTCAGAACAGATTTGAACTTCTCTACCGCTTCCTTCATCTGTGCTTCAGACAAAACGGGAGTCAAAATGAAAACGGTTTCGTAGTTGTTCATAATGTTTTGTTTTTAGTTAATAATTAAATAATCAAATATTATTTGAGGGGGCAAAATTACATAAGTGAGAGCAAAAAACCAAAAAAATCTCGGATTTTTTTGCTAAAAAATCAGATTTTCCTATTGGAAAGCCTGATTTACAATAGGGAAAGATGGTTTTTCAAGAAAAAGCGTTCCGCTTTTTGTTTTTTGCCGAGCGACAGTTAATTTCACGAGGAGCGAAGCGACGAGTAAAGGTAGTGAAAATTACACTTACAAAGTAAGTGGATTTACCTTCACGAGCACCCGCAGGGTGCGAGTAAAGGTAGTGAAAAACATTGTTGGAAAAATGCAGAAAAGTATCATATTTTATATTAGAAAAATGCAAATTATAACATATAACTTAAAATAATAACCTGATTACTTGCAGATTACAAAAAATAATATTATCTTTGCACAGATATTGGAAAAATGCTATATTTTAACTAAAACTCCTTGGAAAAATGCTAATCAGGAAAATAGACACATATATAGAAAACTTTTACAGCACTACAAACAAAGCACTGCTTTTAACAGGAGCAAGGCAAGTTGGGAAAAGTTACACCATTACAAAATACGCAAAAAGCCACTACACAATGTTTGTTGAGTGCAATTTTGTTAAAGAACCTGATTTGGTGAAAATATTTAACAATGTTAAAGATGAGACAGAGATAATAAACCGCCTACAACTATTCAAGCAAGAAACATTTACTCCTAACCAAACATTCATCTTCTTTGATGAAATCCAAAAATGCCCCGATGTTCTTACCTGGATTAAATTCTTAGTGCAGGACGGACGTTTCAGATACGCTTTAAGTGGCAGTCTGCTTGGTCTTGAATTAAACAATGTCAGAAGTTTTCCTGTTGGGTATATTGGAGAAGCAACGCTGTATCCGCTTGACTTTGAGGAATTTCTGTATGCTTTAGACATAAATGCACAAGTGATTGACAACCTACGGGAGTGTTGGAAAGAGAAGAAACCTGTTGATGAATTCATACACAATCAGGTACTTAAACTATTTCACCTATACTTAATAACAGGAGGTATGCCTGCCGTAGTGCAAAAATATGTTGATACAAATGACTTGCTACAAGTGGAAAATGAGCAAAAGGACATTCTAAAACTATATAAACACGATATAAGCCAATATAACAAGAGCAAGCAACTTAAAGTAAATGAGATTTTTGACCTGATTCCATCTGAACTCAACTCCCAAAACAAAAGATTTATATTCAAAAGCCTTAAAGAGAGTGCAAGGTTTGACGCTGCGGAATCAAATTTCCTGTGGCTAAAAAATGCTGATATGGCTCTGCCCGTATATAATGTAGATACCCCGATGTCACCATTAAAACTAAATGAAAAACGGAATCTGTTCAAATTATTCCAAAATGATGTAGGACTGTTATCTTCACAATACGCAAGCGGTATTCAACTTAGGATTCTGCAAGGAGAGACCAACATAAATTTTGGAGCCATTTATGAGAATGCAGTAGCACAGGAGTTACACGCCCACGGCTTCAATCTATACTATTTCACAAGCAAAAAGCAAGGCGAATTGGATTTTTTATTAGAATCTGATGCAAAGATAACCCCGATAGAGGTAAAATCAGGTAAGTTCTATGAGAGGCACAATGCCCTTAGCAATATTCTCTCAACCCAAGAGTACAACATAAACAATGCTATAGTACTGTGCAACAATAATTTACAAGCAAAAGACAACATTGTCTATGCCCCTATATATATGATAATGTTTATACAAAAAGCCAACACAAGCAAAGAACTTATCTACAAAGCAGACCTTACAGGGCTAACAAACACAACTCCCCACCTATAACAACAAAGCAGGTCAAAGTTTTGGAAACCTTGACCCGCTTGATGTAGTTATTTGACATTTATGTCCACTTTGTTAAGGCTTCGCCTTAACCATGTTCTTCGTGACTCGGCATAATCCAAACAAGTTTGGCTTCTGCTCTCACTACTCCTCACTGTCAACTGTCAATTGTCAACTATTTTGTTACTCATTCAAAATAGCACGCATAGAGGAGCCGATTTCGCGGCGGTTGCCGGTCACGCTCTGATCGTCTGAGCTGAAGACCAAGTAGTAGGCGTAGTCGCCTTCAGGTGTAGAACTCCAATAGTAGCCGACACTGCCTGCGTAGCGGACTTTGCCTTTGTAGTACGAGCCCGCAGCGGGAAAAAATACGGAGTTGCCGGAGTAGTCTCCCTTGCCTTGATATACCATACCTGCCTTGCCAGTAGCTTGATAGTCGTCTGTCCACACATTTGTGCAGTTTGCAAGAAGATCATCAAATTCCTCCTTTGTAGGCATACGCCAGTTGGAACCCCACAAGTCTGTAGCGGTATCCTCTACTTTCTCCTGTTCACCTCTGGTTTCATTTCCTTTCCAAGCAAAGTAACCGCCACATCCGTATGAGCCATCGTCATTATCCTCTCCTACATTGTACTCAGCAAACTTAGGACCATTCTCCCATAGCTGAACCCACTTAACTTTTACTGTGCCTGTACCCTCTTTTCTGTCTGCGTAACCTGTGGTAGGTACCACAAACCCAATCTCCTTTTCAGGCATTGGTTTGATTTCTCCCACCTTTATAGTATTATTATTCTCTGTTGACAATGTTGCCACTTTGTCATCTGTTGCCGTAATTTCTACATCAAATCCGCTGGCAAACGCACCTGCAGGAACCACTAT
>JAZUKL010000077.1:0-19173 GCA_045643245.1 Candidatus Enterocola sp. | reverse complement strand
GTGTCACCCATAACAGGAGCAATGAAACCAGGAGTATATTTAACACCCATAGCATCTGCTTTTGGGTCTGGGCGGTCAAGAGCAAGATGGAAATGGAAATTAGGATACTCCTTTTCCAACTCTTGGAAATCCTCAAGGAAGAACACCTCATCAATGGCACGGGCACCATAGAAATAGTGCATCTCACGGTCACGAGTATGAAGAGTCTTAAGCATGTGCATTATCTGAGCACGCAAAGGAGCCATACCGGCACCACCACCTACCCAAATCATCTCACGTTTGCTGTCAAAATGAGGATGGAACTCACCGTAAGGACCACTCATAATAACCTTATCACCAGGCTTTAGTGAGAAGATGTATGTAGATGCTATACCGCAAGGTACATCTTGGAAACCGGGACCTTGCTCTTTTGGCTTGAACGGAGGTGTAGCGATACGCACTGTAAGGGTAATGATATCACCCTCATCAGGATAGTTAGCCATTGAGTATGCACGTATTGTAGCCTCTGTGTTCTTTTGTTTTAAGCCAAACAGACCAAACTTCTCCCACGCAGGAACATATAGGTCACCAATAAGAGAACGGTCAAAATCAGCGTAATTAAGGTCATACTCAGGAATACGGATTTGAGCGTAAGAACCAGGAATAAAGTCCATATGCTCACCCTTAGGCAGTGCAACCTTGAACTCTTTAATGAATGTGGCTACATTCTTATTTGAAATAACCTCACACTCCCATTCCTTAACACCAAGCACCGATTCAGGAACCTTAACCTGAATATCACTCTTAACCTTAACCTGGCAGCCAAGTCTCCAATTATCCTTAACCTGCTTACGAGAGAAATGAACAGACTCTGTAGGCAGAATTTCACCGCCACCACTGATAACCTGACATTTGCACTGTCCGCAAGCGCCCTTACCACCGCAAGCGGAAGGCAGGAAAACGCCCTGGCTCTGAAGAGCGGAAATAAGTGTACCGCCCGATGTAACATCAACAGGTTCTTTGCTATTAAGAGTCATCTTTACAGGACCCGAAGGCGACAGATACCTCTTGGCTACAAGAAGCAGAATAACAAGTAGCAGTATAACGCCCAAAAAGACGCCAACGCTAACTCCAATCATCGCCATATCTATTGCTAAAATAACTAAATTCATATCTCAATCAAATTTTAATACCTGAAAAACACATAAATGCCATAGCCATAAGACCTACCATAATAAATGTTATGCCAAGTCCGCGAAGCGGAGCAGGAACATTACAATATGCCATTTTCTCTCTTACGGCGGCAAGACATACAATTGCAATAGTCCAACCTATACCGGAGCCAAGTGCATATACAAGAGCGCTGCCAAAACTGTGGATTGCCTTAAAGTTAGAGGAATCCATAGTCATTCTCTGTTGCATAAACAAGCAGGCACCCATAATGGCACAGTTAACGGCAATAAGCGGCAGGAATATACCAAGTGAGTTGTAAAGTGATGGAGAGAAACGCTCCACAATCATTTCAACCAACTGAGTAATAGCGGCAATTACTGCAATGAATATTATAAAACTCAAGAAACTGAGGTCAACACCTGCAACAAGTGCGTCAGGACCAAGAACGTATGCCTGAAGCAAATAGTTGATTGGAACGGTAACGCAAAGTACAAATGTTACAGCAATACCAAGACCTACAGCGGTTTTAACATTTTTGGATACTGCAAGGAATGAGCACATTCCAAGAAAGTAAGCAAAAATCATATTGTCAGAAAAAATTGAGCTGACAAAAAGACTTAAAAGATTTTCCATTTTCTTATCTCCTTAAAGTTAAAACTACAGTTCAGGGTTCTTAGAACGCTGGAACCATATAATACAACCAATAATAATAAGTGCCATAGGAGGCATCAGCATAAGACCGCAGTTAAGATATCCGGCATCATACACACATTGTGGAATGATTTGGAAACCGAGCAATGCACCTGAGCCAAGCAATTCACGAATGAATGCCACAACTACAAGAATAATGGCATAGCCAAAACCATTTCCAAGTCCGTCAAGCAGTGAGTCCCAAGGTCCGTTGCCCATAGCAAAAGCCTCAAGTCTGCCCATCAGAATACAGTTTGTAATAATAAGTCCCACATACACAGAGAGCTGAACGCTGACATCGTATGCAAAAGCCTTAAGAACCTGACTTACTATTGTTACAAGAGCGGCAACCACAACAAGTTGTACAATAATTCTTATACGGCTTGGAATTGTGTTTCTAAGCAGAGAAATCACAACATTTGAAAGTGCCACAATAATTGTAACGCTTATACCCATAACAAGTGCCGGCTCCAATTTGGCTGTTACGGCAAGCGATGAACAGATACCAAGTATCTGAACAGTTACAGGGTTGTTACCCCAAATAGGAGTAATGAAAGCCTCTTTACTTTTCTTTGATAATAGTCCCATTTTCAATCCTCCTTATTAAAAAATTGTTCATACTGACCCAAGCCTTGTTTCATCATGGCATTTACACCTTGTGATGTCATTGTACCACCTGAAATACCGTTTACATAGTCAGCATCCTCACTTACATTACCCGGTTTTACAACCTCAATTGAAGTGAACTTGCCGTCACGTGAAATGTGCTTAGGATTCTCAGGGTCACGGAACTGATTCTGGAACTTAGGCTGCGTTATTTCAGCACCAAGACCAGGAGTCTCACTTTCATGAGAGAAATATACACCAAACACAGTTGATTTGTCTGCATCAAGTGAAATATAGCCCCAAATAGGACCCCAAAGACCTGCACCCCTCATAGGGAACACATATTTTCTAACACTGTCTATTTCACAAACATAAACAGGAAGTTTACGCTCTTCAATAGGCTTTGTATTCTCTTCACTTACATTAATGTCAAATCCACCGATGCTGTCAATCACATCGCCGTTAGAGTTTAGAATCCACTCGCCTTTTACACACTCAGCATATTTGGCGGCAGGGTCTGCACACTCCTTAATATTAATGTTAAGAGAACTTAAAATCTGTTTCTTCTTGTCAAGAACAACATTTTCATCTTGTTTTGACTTCAAAGCACCCGATACAAACGCAAGCAGGAATGCCACAACAACCACCACTAATGAAGCATAGATTATTGTATATACATTACTGTTAGTATCAAACCCCTTCTTCTTGATTTCTTCAAATTCAGAAGCGGGAGCCTGGCATACCGGACATTTGTCCGGAGCCTTATCACCTTTGTGGACATAGCCACAAACCTTACACTTAAATTCTTTTGTAGCCATATCCTTTATTTTTTAATTGCACGCTTTGCACGTTTTTTAATATTACCTTGAACCACGCAATAGTCAATTAGCGGAGCGCAAACATTCATAAGAAGAATTGCGAGCATCATACCCTCTGCGTATCCGGGGTTCAACACTCTGATAAGAATTGTCATCATACCTATCAGGAATCCGTAAATCCACTTACCACACTCTGTACGGGCAGAAGTTACAGGGTCAGTTGCCATAAACACGGCACCAAAACAGAAACCGCCGTAAATAAAATGCTCATACCAAGGAAGTTGTGCACCTGCTGTTTCAAGACCGCCAATATTAAATAGGAATGCAGTAAGACCGCCACCTATAAATACAGAAAGCATTGTCTTCCAACTTGCTATGCCTGTACCTAAAAGTATCAATGCACCAAGTGCGATGGCAATAACGCTTGTTTCACCTATTGAACCTGGAATGAAACCTGCTATTGCGTCCCAGCAGCTTATTGCATTGCCTGCGGCATCGGTCAGTTGAACTGAAGACTCTGTAGCAGTGGCAATCTGTCCAAGAGGAGTTGCACCTGAAAAACCGTCAATAACCTGACCTTCACCAAGTCCGCAAATATCAGTGGTTCTAATCCAAACACTGTCACCTGACATTTTTGTAGGATAAGCAAAGAACATAAACGCACGGGCAATAAGAGCCACATTAACAATGTTCATACCTGTACCGCCAAAAATCTCCTTTGCAAAAATAACTGCAAAAGCGGTTGCAATTGCAAGAATCCAAAGAGGACAGTCAACAGGAACAATCATAGGAAGAATTATACCTGTTACAAGGAAACCTTCATGAATCTCCTCCCCTTTCCATTGGGCAACGGTAAACTCAATTCCCAAACCTACTATATAGGTAACAATTATTTTAGGAAGCACTGCAAGGAATCCGTACCAGAACTTAGCCCAGAAACCTGCCTCAAGTGCCTGTCCTATTGCAAGATAGTGTTGATAACCAACATTGTACATACCAAAAAGAAGTGCAGGCATAAGGGCAATCACCACAAAAATCATAATACGCTTGCTGTCAATGGCATCATGAATATGTGCACCTTTTGGTTTAGCGGTCTCATTAGGTACTAAAAGGAATGTCTCAAAACCCTCAAATACCGAGCGGAACGCATGAAGTTTACCACCTTCTGAGAAGGTTGGCTTAACTTTATCTACTAATTGTCTTAATTTACTCATAGTTCCTCCCCTTTTTTAGCACATTTCCTTTTGTAATTTATCAAGACCTTCACGAACAATTCTCTGAAGTTCCATCTTAGATGAGCAAACGCATTCAGCGGCTGCAAAATCTTCAGGAGCAACCTCATAAATTCCAAGAGCCTCCATCTTGTCAATGTCAAAAGCAATAATAGCCTTGATAAGATAGCCCATGTAAATATCCATAGGTGTTACCTTGTCATATTCTCCTGACATTATCATATTACGCTGACCTCCAAGAATTCTGGTGTCAGGATTAAATTTGAATGAAGGAATCAGTTTTGCCACAAACGATGACAAAATTGAAGGGCTTGTAGAGAATGTTGTAGGGCGTGGCATAATCCAACCCATAAACTCGTCAACATCTGAGCCGTTCTTCATAACAGTAATCTGATTTACAAACGGAGCAAGGTAAGCATCAGCCGTAGTTTCGGAACCTGAAAGCGGATTGCCTGAAATAATGGTGGCGTTAGAGCCTTTGCTTATGTTGCAGTCAAGAATCTGAGCCAAGTTCTGACCCAAAATCATTTTGTAGTAGCAGTTTGAGCAAGCCTCAGAGCCTGTAAGGGCAACATTCTTTGAGAAATCAATTGCACCCTTGGCGGCAAACCTACCTATATATATAACCTCCTGTGCACCCACTGTCCAAACAATCTCACCTTTATTAATAGGCTGTACATTGTTTATCTGCACACCCACATTACTTGCAGGGTACTTGCCCTCAAATGCCGTTACAGTGGCGTTCTTTACATTTGCAAATGTCTTTGTGCCGTTTTTAACGCCCACAAACACAGGAGCGATTTTTGAAAGCACGTCAATACCGTTTTGGAAATCTGACTGAGAATCCTTGAAAATGAACTCATAATCAGCGGCAAGTGGTGCCAAATCAAACGCCGATACAAAAATTGACTTAGGGGTGTCCGCCGGATTTGCAATAACGTCATACGGACGCTGTTTGATGAACGCAAACATACCGGCGTTACTAAGAGCCTTTTTGATATCCTCAACGCTGCCGTTAAGGTTTACCTTGTCCAAACTCTCCTTTGTACCCTTGTAGTCATTCTTGACAACGATACTAAGAATCTTACGTCTGTCGCCTCGGTTGATAGCCTCAAGTGTTCCGCTGACAGGGCTGACAATCTTAACGTCAGGTTTCTTCTTGTCATAGAACAGTACGGTTCCAACCTTTACGGCATCGCCAGGCTTTAACGCAGGTTTAGGTACAATCCCATAGAAGTCATCGGGGTTAAACCCAATGCATTCTCCCACAGATGACTGACCAAAGACCTTCTCCGCTTCTCCTTCCATGCGGATGTCAAGCCCCTTTTTCAGTTTTATCAATTCTGCCATAATTGTTAGTAAAAAAATATCTTGTTTTTAGGAGTTGCAAATATAGTTATTTTTGTTTATTTGTGCAATTTTATTTTTCAACACATATATAAATAAAAAAAATCCCTATAACTCTTAAAGAATTATAGGGGTTTCAACTTACTTAAATCTGTACTTTATACTGCAAATGCAGGATTCTCTCCACCACCGGTAGACATAGAAGGACCGCTGGCAGACTGACAAACCCCTTCAGCAAGTTCAAATTGAATTGCAGTAATTACAGGACTTTCATAATTCTTTTTCATAATCTCCATTATTTTTGTTTATTTCACTTCCTTACCGTCAATAGTGTTCATAGTTCCGTCAGGATGTACTATTACAACTATATTCTCTTCATTAAATGTCTTATATGTCTCCTTTGCTACATTAGCATCAGGTTCATTGCCGTCTGTTGGTACTGGAGCCATTATCTGCATCTTTGAAGGAGCCTTAACCTTTACCATTTGAGCCAACAGTACATTGAAGTATGCACGCATACCCTTCATTGAGCCAGTAACATTAGGCCAATACAGAACATTTCCCGCACCTAAGAACAAACTGTTGAAATCATCCTTTTGTAATTCTTTTGGTTTGAAGAAACCTATATTGTTTATAATACCATCGCTTATTGAAGAGCCTTCAGTTTCACTGACGGTTACACCATAATATGTTTCCACGCCTGTTATATCGGCTGCAGGTTGAATAATGTAAGGAACGCCAGCCTCAATATTATCAACATACACAAAGTTGAGTGTTGCCTCCATATCTGCACCGGAACCTTTTATAGTGGCATTATTATATTTGGCAATTACAGCTCCAGCCAATGGAGATGATGCTATTTGTGTTGCAGACAAGCTGAAAGGCAAGCATATAGTGTTATAATATGCAGAACTCAAAGGTCTGTCAACCTTAAGGTCTATAGTCTGACCAAACACACCATCATTTGCAAGGAATGCGTTATCTGATTTCTCATCCAAATAAGCCTCACCGCCAATATAAAGTTTGTCATTATCATATTCAGGTGTAAAGTATAGGTCATATTCACCTTCCTGTACAAATGCAACAGAACCATCTGACAATCCTGCTACATTCTGAATACTGTAACCATCAATACTCTTTATAGTTACAAAATCCTCTGTATATAGGTTCTTGAATGTAAGCACATCACCATTCTGTAACATCTGGTCTATTACATAATATTCCTCTTTATCACTCTGCTTCGTAAGAACAACCTCATCAGCTCCGTTAATTATCATTGAATAGCCTGTCACCATCTCAGGGTATGTTACAGAGAGTTTGCTGGTCTTGACATCGTAGGTAAAGGTGAATTCACCTTTATTACGTGCCTGGATTTTGCAATTATTGCCACCGCCATCTTGATATGACATTGTCCAGTTAGTACAATTATCGTGTGTCATAGTACCTGTATTGCCAAGCATTTGACCATCAATAACCATAAATTCAGGTTTAGCGTTTGCTTCAAGAGTAATGGTAGTAGAGCCAACACCCTCTTCATTTAACTCAAATATATTTGCGTCAGCACTCCATTCATTAAAGTCACCTGCTAATGATGGTAATGGAATAGCGTCAAGGGTCGCATATCTAACACCGTTATAGTGAACATATTTACCCTCTTCAATATTTTTCTCTATCTGACCCCCGCCATCACCTTTGTTTATTATATAATTAGTATATTGTCCCTTCATAAATGTATAGGTATATACATCTACACCAAATTTCTTATCGTCTGATTTTGTCATAGCCACGCCAGGCCAGTCCATTGACTGGCTACCACCTTTCATTTGAATATTGACATTGCTCCAACCTGCTTTGTTTACATAAACTAAAGTAATATATTCAGGCTCTGGAATTTCATCAAGAGTGGCGTACCATTTACCAAAACCATATACAAGTTTTGTGTAATCAGGTTCAAATTGAGCATCATCTTTACCAAAGACCAAATCTGCTGATTGTTGGTTATTATTGTTATTAAATATACACTTCTTATAATCACCCTCTTTTATGGAAATGGAATAGACATCATAACCATATTTTTGTTCTCCTGTTTTTTCCATTGGCAGACCGTGCCACGTTGTTCCAGTTTTAGAACCTTCCCACATATGGATATATACAACATCCCAATTATTTATATTCAAGTATTTTACAACTTTTGCATCAGGGTCTTCCTCAAATGTTGCTACGGCAGTACCAGCCTCGCCACTGCCATCTGCCTTTATTGAAATTGTAGCATCTGTAAGGCTACCACTTGCAAGAACTGCTGAACCACCCAATATCCAAGTTGACAACTTATAACTACCTATAGGCATTGCAGATATTTGTGTTGCAAGTTTATCTCCAACCTCTATATCACCCGATGGACTCACAGTTCCCATAGAAGCACATTCAGATGCAACAGAAACTGTAATAATTGATTTGGCCTCTATTATTTCAGGGTATGTAACATCCATATAATAATTATCACCTGATTTTTTCAAAATGAACTTGTAATCCCCTATAACAGATGGTTTAATATTAATATTGTCACCACTACCATAATGGACATGAATATCTGATGTGGTTTCTGATATTGTTGTATTATCTCTTCCGCACCACTTTTCCGTAGTACCATTCTCTAAAGTAAACACTTTAACCTTAAAGTCATCAGTCTTGTCATATTGCAATGTAGCCGTTCCAATAATTCCACTTGCTTGTCCTTGAGTAGCCAAGAATTCTATTTGTCCATCTGAACTCCAACCTTTGTCACTGAAAGAGCCACGCAAATACCAACCTGTAGATGGATTGAATTCAAACGATGCAACGGCTGTACCAGCCTCGCCACTACCATCTGCCTTTATTGAAATTGTAGCATCTGTAAGACTGCCGCTTGCAAGTGTGGCATTTGTAAGTGTCCACTCCTTAAACTTGTAGCCTGCGTTAGGTGTGGCAGTAATCTGCGCAGATGTTGCAACGCCAACATTTACTGATGATTGGTCAACACTACCACCTTCACCTGCACTAACTGATATTGTACTGAGTATTTCTGAATAATTTGCAGTGGCAACTGTTGAGAATGCACCAATGGTAATACTTGTTGTCAATTCCTCTGGTGCAGATATCACAGCCTCATTAGTTGCTGTCCATCCATCAAACTGATAACCTGTTTGAGGTTCTGATGCCGTAAATGACTGCGTAGCACCTTCAGGTTGGTCTGTATATTTAGCGGTCCCCTCAATAGAGCCACCTGTAGTTGCTTTGGCCTCAATTGTATAAGAAGTTTGAGCCTCAAAATTAGCGGTAGCGGTTCCTGCTGCCGTTGCTGTAAGTGTCGTTGAAGCAGAAGATGCGTCTGCTACGGCTGCACCACCTGTAACACTCCAATTCAAGAAGCCATAACCTGCTGCCGGTGTTGCAGAAATGGCAACACCACTGCCTGACACCTGAACATCACCCGATGGCTCTACGGAACCACCATCTCCGGCAGAAACTGAAACAGTATATGAATCATTCTTCCATGTGTGAGTATAGTATTTTGTATTATTGTTTTCTGTATATGTTGAACCTGCTACACATATTGTTGATACACTATAATCAAAATCATCACAAAAAACAGCCTCGTTACCATAAAAATCATTCCAATTGTGCATATCTGCATTTGAGAATGTTATACATCCTCCATTAAATTTATCTGGAGATAGTGTAACACTGAATTTGTTATTACCCAACGGTGTCATTGTTCCATAATTCTTAACACCTTGATCTGGTCTCATTCTGCCATCTTTCATTCCACAATCACCCGTACTGCTACTTATTATGTAATAGGCATTCCCCCATCCGCTTGGGGCTTCTAATGTTACTGTGATATCTTGTGTTGGTGGGGTTGGTCCACTAGGATAAGTTACAGTAAGTTTTTGTGTAGACACCACATATTGGAATTGATATTCACCAGAGGTGCAAATATCAATATAAGACCTACTTTTGCTCTTCTCCATTGTTCTGGTTGCGGTTTCCGTAAAATGCTGTCCATCACTATACTCCGTTCCATCAACATTAATTTTAAACTGATAATTTGCAGATAAGTTTACAGAACCTGTGAAAGTATCATTATCAGATGATGTAAGTGTATAATCATACGCTTTTGTTTCACTATTATAAACTTTAACTACATGTTGTGTAGGTGTTGGAGAATCTGGATATGTAATAGTAAGTTGTTTTGAGGAAAATATAAATTGGAATTGATATTCTCCAGATTGACTGACATCAATATAATTTCTTCCTTTGCCAGTTTTTAATGTTTTTGTTGCAGTTCCAGTATAATGCGAGTCATCACTGTACTTGTGATCAGCATCACCATCTAAGGTAAGTTTAAACTGATACTCAGAAGACAAATTAACAGAACCTGTAAAAATCTCGTTATCTGATGATGTAAGATAGAAATCTGAAACACTTCCAGAATACCCACCAACTTTCACTGTATGTTGTGATGGGGTTGGCGGATAAGTTGACCACTCACCACTATAGTATGGGACATTCTGGTTTTTGGTTTCTTTATCAGTTCCTGCAATAAACAACGGAGTGGAACTACTATACTGACCTTCTACATTAAAGTTTTCACCATCACTATACGCCGCTTCTGTTTGCCAAAAATTACCATAGTTACTTTGACTGTCTTTAGTAAAGGCAACTATATTATAACTCCCTGAAAATTCATAACTATAAATATTATTATCCCCTTGCGTCATTTGAACAGGACCTACTTTACAGTTTTTACTGCTTTGGGAACCAGACCCATTACCTTCCCAATATTTTCCACTATAAAAATATACATACACATTGCTCCAATTAGTATTGGTATTATCAAAATATACGGTATTGACCTGTTCCTCAAAGAAAATATCATCAAACCAAATGTCACCGTCATTACCACCCTCTATTATACAACGCACGAATATACTACCTTCTGTATTGCCACTATTCCACACCCCACTGACTTCATTCCACTCATTAGCGGTAGAACAAAATAGTTGGTTAGATAACCTGGCATGATTAGTAGTAGTTATATCAATATATACAGAACTAACCATTCCATTTCTAAACATACTGCCACCAAATTTGTAGTCGGTATTCTTCTTTACATTGTTTATTGTTTGATATAGCAAATATGTGTTACTACCTCTAACGCTACCCTTACAATGAGCAGAATAAGAACCTGAATGTGGTTTAGAAGTATCAGACACATTACCTCCCCACGTAGTCCAATATTTGCAATTTCCTGATTCACTTTGGTCCTCAAGACCTGGATTTTTTATCAAGTTAGCCGCATTTGCGGTAGTTAATATTCCCAATAGGGCTATTAACACAAATAGTAGATGCTTTTTCATAAGTATTTAATTTTAAGGTTATTCTACTGATATTTTTGTTTCACAAACTATATATGTGCCTTTAGGAAGTGCAACAGAGATGAGTTCACCTGTGGCAATATTCTGATTCAGAATGCCTGTACCTGACAAGGTGTTTATTGTCAGGGCAGTATCTTTCAATGCCTTAACTGCAAGTATGCCCGCTTTTGCCCAAATTATTATAGATTCGGTTTCAGACACTATGGCATCGGCATCGGTGGTAATATCTGCACAAGTGTATTTTTCAAGCACGCTCATTTGAGGGCGGTCTTTGCTGTAATTATCTGTAGGCTGGACAGATAGCGGATAAGTTTCCCATCGTGGACCGGCAGACCAATAAGTACCTGCCACGCCATTCTGCTTTAAGTATGAAATAAGATTTTCAAGTGCAGTCAGGTATCGTGTGTCATTATCTGGCACGCCATACTCACCCATAATACCCCTTAAATTGTATTTTTTAAGCCACGATACAAAAGGAGTGGCTCTCTCAACGCCTGTCTGTGCGGTAACACCCTCCTCATCATAACTCTTTGCATAATTGCCTGAGCAATCCTTATCCAAATATAGGTGAGCCTGAAATATCAGGTTGTCTGACGGGTCAATAAGGTTTCTTAAACCGTCACTATACTCCTGCCAATGTAGTGATGAGCTGAACTCATTACCACTTACTATAATAGGTGTAACTGTATCATATTTACGTATTGAATCTACAACCGCCTGTGCAATGGTTTGCCAAGGGTTGCTTGCATCCATAGAGTACGGCTCATTCATAATGTCATAGCCCCATATACAGATGTAGTCCTTAAACTCTTTTGCAAGCCTTGCCCACAAGTTACCAAGATGCTCTTTTGTAAGTGACGGACTACTGCCAATTACAGTTTGGGTGGTTCCGCCGACAAATGAGTATCTGCCAAAGTTGTGCAAATCAAGTATCACTTTCATTTCACGCTCCTCAACCGCATCAACAAAGGTTTTCATTTTTGCTATCTCAGCACTTACAAGGTCTCCGCCCATAGTGTATTGAACACGCTCCCAACGGAACGGGAAACGGATAAGGTTAAGACCTTTGGCATTAAAGTAGTTCAAATCCTTGTATGTGGGGTATCCATAATGGGTACCGTCCTCACCCGGATATACTCCGCCAAACTCAGCACCTGATAGGTTTACGCCAAACGGCATTTCACACTCAGGCACAGGAACAGGTGTATATTTTTCCTCTAACTCAATGTTATCAATAAGGTAATAGAACTCTTTTCTGCCTAATTTTATAATAAGATTAAGATTGCCTGTGGTATAGGAGTCAAGATTTGCCTTTAACCTTGTTTCATCAAAGTAGAGCCTTACAGTTATCCACTTGTTATATACTCCTGTCTCCCAAGCAGGTCCTTGACCTCCTTCAGGGTCACATTCATTGTTTGAGTTGTTGTTTTGCGCAGTACCTACATTAAATCCTATCCAATTTATATTGGTTGATTGGCTCAATATAAGAACTTGAAACTTTACTGATTCATAATCGGTAAGTTTCTTGCCTTGAGGTAGTGTTAGTGGGAAACCTACAGGGCAGTTATCCGCACTGTTCACTTGTAATGCTTTGGTTGAAGGATTGTCTGTTGTTACGGGGTTGTCAGCAAGTTGGCAAGTACCATTCCATACAATATAGGCACCGTTCAATCCGCTTTCAAAATCGGTTACTTTGAAATTTGCGGCAAAAGTTGTACAAGCAACAAGAAAGAGCATGTCTAAGGCACATAATCTTTTCATAAGTACTTGATTCTAAGGTTATAAAAAAGTGCCATTAAGCATTTACATGCAAAATGACACCAACAAAATTATAGATTTTTTAACAAGTTTTACCCCCCCTATGTTAAAAAATGTTAAAAACCGAAACATTTTTTAACATGTTCCACTACAGTATTCTCTGTGGCTATCTTACAATAATCTTCACGTTTTCTGACTTATTATCAGGGGAATAGAGATAAACACCCGATACTGAAGGGGCAGTCAAAACGGTTTCTGTTCCATCCTTACTTGTTATGTGGACTTTTTCTCCTGCCTGTACAGGGTTAGGCCAAACAGAAATAGAATTTGAATTGGCAGCCTCCGCGCCATTTACATCTGTGGTGATACCCTCTATCCATATAATTTCAGTTGCAAAAGTATCAGAGAAGCCTGTAACTTTAATACCGTTTGTCATAAGTTCAGAGCCTGATTTCCGGCAAGACTGATTTGTTCTGTCCTGAAAATTGAGGTTATACATTCCACTTGGGTCAAGTCCTTGCAGGTATATAGTTTTTGAAGTTCCGTCCGCACCGCCGCCAGCCTTGTGGCTAAACAGGAACACAGAGCCTTTGTTTGTATCGGGGTTAAAGAACTCCATACCGTCCCAATGATTACCGTCAGGCATAGGCAGTATGTGATATACATTTGCACCCCTTAATATGGCACGCTGCTTCTCATTATAGAGTTTCCAAGCCTTTTTTGCCTCATCAAACTCAATATCACTCATGTCACGCCCTACGGCACAAGCCATCATAGCACCCATCATTGACGAGCGGAGTACATATTTAGCCCACTCACGCGGATGTGAGGATATGTTTCCTGCATCCTCAGGCGATGTCCAGTCATAGCCAACATCAAATTTCAACTGAACGGGGTTTATCATATATGAATTAGGATAGAACGCCATACGGTGATTAAGAGGACCGCCTGAATCCTCCATTGTCATAAAGGTCATTCTACGCAGTGTTGTAAAGTCTTTCAAGGAACCGCCCGCACTGCAATGCTCATAGCGGAAATTGCTGAATCTGGACGTAAGTTCATCCAATATGTAAAGCAAACCCTGATGTGAGGCAAAGTTATTAGCCTTCTCCAAATCAAAATCACTACGCCAATAGTCTATCTTCCAATTCTGAATACGGGTTGCAAGTGCCTCAATCTGGGCGTTGCGTGCTGATTCATTGGCTATGTCCGCTCCCAAGTATGTATCGCACATGTAGAGTGAGTTCTTTACATTAGGATATTTTGACTTTGTAAGAGTGCCGAATGTCATACCATTAGGCCATTTTGACGGGTATGGATTCCACTTTGTCTCCAAATCTGAGTCAAATTCAGAAGAACTTGCAACGCACCACCAATAGTCCATCTTTATAAGACCTACGCCATACTCAGGCAGGTTGTAACGGTTAAGGTAATACTTAATGCCGTTCTCATCATATACATTAAAATGAATTTCTATTAGTGGCTCATTTTCATTGTCACGCAATGTGGCAGGAGCCTCATTCTTCCAGAACCAACGTTTAAGCTGGTTTGCCCCGTCATCTGTAGTGCCTTTATAAACACCTATGAATGAGCCTGGTATATCAAGTTCATTACCGCTTTTGCACACTACCTGCTCACCAGACAAACCCAAGTTTGCACTTAGCCTTATATGTTTTGAGTTATTCTGTGTTTGTGTCTTTATTATTCCAAAATTCCAATCAAGAGCGTAATAGAGACCTTTATTGCCTGATTGAATCATTTGCATAGGCAACTCTCCCGTAGATACCAGCCAGGAGTTCTCAACCTGGCACATCTGAAAGTACTTTGCACCGATGTTGGTTTTCAAAACGCCTGTTGAAAAATTACCGTCAAGCCCGTTATTGTATCTTGAACGGTTAAAACGCCATAGAACTGCCGATTCAGGGGCGTTTACTTGAATATCAGAAGCCACAATATCCTCCACGCCTACTGAGACATCTGATGCGGAATTGTTTTTCAATGTCTGCCAAATATGCAGCGGTCCCTCCTCATCAAGTTTGAAATTTACACTCAATATAAAGTTATCTGATTGGAAATCAGCCGTTATCAAACTGCCGTTTTCTGTCAGTTTGTTATATTGCCACGATACCGCCTTGCCTGATATTTTTGAGAGCATCGGCAGTTGATACGCACCTGATATCCACTTGTAAGTATCATCAGCAGCGTTCAACTCACTTATATACACCTTGTTTTGGTCTATGGCAATCTGCACCTCTGTATCAGAGTTTGACATATTCTTGTATATGGCAGACTTGCTAAGCACCGTAGCATCTTCAGAATATGTCCCCTCCTGGTACTCTGAAAACTCAAGGTCATCAAACCAAATATCACCAGTAACCTGACTGCCCGTACCCCAATTCCGCTCAACCACGCACCTTATACTTACACTTGTATTGTTACCGCTGTTCCAGATTCCGCTTACATAATCCCACTGCCCGAACTTTTCAGAACGTAGTTGCAACTCTCCCGGAGCGTCATTCATATCAATGTATGCCCACGATGAGTCATCGGTTCTGAAAATCCAGCCACTGTATTTATAATAGGTGTTTCTGCTTACACTTATACTTTGGCTTTGAGTTGCAACTAGTGTGCAGAATCCTCTACCCTGACTATGAAGTGAACGGCTGCCCGTATGTGGCTTTGAGGTATCGGCGGCACTACCGTCCCAAGCGTTCCAATTGTTTGTTCCGTTTTCAAAACCCGGATTTTGAATAAGATTTGTTGCCGCATAGCAGTTAAATGCAATGGCAACGGATACCAAAAACAATAATGTTTTTTTCATAAGTATTTAATTTTAAGGTTCAACAAATTTTAGTCCGCAAATATACACATTTTTTAAACTTAGCATAAAAATCAGTGTCAAAAATTCAAAAAATAACTAACTTTGCAAAAACAAAGGAGAAAGGAGAAAGGAGACTATTAATTGAAAAAACTTACGCTTATAATATTGTTCGCCACTGTGGCACTGCAACTTTTTGCCTTTGACAGCCGCACAAACGGTCCGGTGTTCCGCACTGAGTCTTTGAGCAAGAACATACATTCTGTTCAGATTGAGAACTACAGAATGAATCCACGCTACCCCATCATTGAACTTGGCAGTGACCAGAGCGTTCTCCTTAAGTTTGATGACCTCTCACCCGATGCCTCCACCTACGGCTACAGAATAATTCACTGCAACGCCCTTTGGCAAGCGGATAATCTAACTGAATCTCAGTATATTAACGGTTTCACAGGAAGTTTTATTGAAACTTACGAGACCTCCCGAAACACATTTGTACCCTACATTCATTATGAACTTGAATTTCCAAACGCCGATGCCAGCCCAGCCATATCGGGTAATTTTGTAATAGTGGTTTACAATTCAGAACAGCCTGATAAAGCGGTACTTACGGCAAGATTTATGGTCGTTGAAAACGCCGTTACCGTAAGTTGCAAGCCTACCGCACTTACTGACATTGATGCAGAAAAGACACATCAGCAGTTGGAAGTACAGGTAGACTACCCCCGATACAACATTAATCAACCATCTACAGATTTGAAATTGGTTGTTCAACAGAACCGCCGTATTGACAATCAGGTGATTGTTGACGCACCTACATTCTATCAGAATCACTCCGTCAACTACAAGATGAACAAAGACCTTATTTTTGAGGCTGGCAATGAGTTTCGCACATTTGACATATCGTCACTCTATGTACTTGACCGCAATGTTAAAAGCATGGATTTCTTCAAACCTTTTTACCATGCCACCCTTTTCAATGATGAAGTCCGCTCAAAAAAACAATTTGAATCATGGAATACCGTATCGGGTAGATATGTTGTGAACAATCAGAACGGCGATACTCCTGACATTGACGCAGATTATGTTTTTGTGCATTTCAACCTGCCTGTTACAGCACCTTTCCTTGACGGCAAGGTTTACATATTGGGAGAAGCCACAGGTTACAGGTTCACCCCTGAAAACTGCATGACATACAACTATGAATCAAACAGTTATGAAGCGGTACTGCTGTTAAAGCAAGGTGGTTACAACTATCAGTATGCATACGTTCCAAATCTTACTGACACCGGCAAATTAGGACCGCTTGAGGGCGATTTTTGGCAAACCTCAAATGAATATGCGGCATTTGTATATTATCACCCGTTTGGTAGTTTATATGATATGCTTATCGGGTACAACATAACTTATATGAAATAATTTTTTGTTATGAGCGCTTTATACACCATTATTTTATTATTTGTATCAAACATTTTTATGACATTTGCTTGGTACGGACATCTTAAACTGCAATCTGTCAATATTATAACAGATAATACACCTTTATATCTTATTATTGCATTTTCTTGGATGCTTGCCTTGCCTGAATATGCCTGCCAGATACCTGCAAACAGAATAGGTTTCATAGGCAACGGCGGTGCGTTTTCTCTCATACAACTAAAAGTCATTCAAGAAGTTATATCAATAACAGTATTCACATTGTTCAGCCTTTTCATATTCAAGGGACAGGAATTCCAATGGAATCATGTAGCGGCATTTATTTGCTTAGTGCTTGCAATTTATTTTGTTTTTCAATAAAAAAGTGTTACCTTTGTTTTTGAACCAAAACTAAAAGAATATGATTGAGAGAATTCTTGTAGTTGATGATGAAGAGGATTTGTGTGAAATCCTTCAGTACAATCTTGAGAACGCAGGGTATCTTGTAGATGTTGCCTACAGTGCTGAAGAGGCTCTAAAAGAGGACCTTACAAAGTATCGTTTGTTTATGCTTGACGTTATGATGGGAGAAATCTCAGGCTTCAAGTTAGGCTCAATGATTAAATCAAACGATGCCACCAAACAAACACCTATCATATATCTTACAGCCAAAGACACTGAGGCTGACAAACTGCGTGGCTTTGACATAGGCGCCGATGACTATATTTCAAAACCGTTCTCAATAAATGAGGTGCTTGCAAGAGTTAAGGCTGTAATAAAAAGAACCTATTACGCTGAAACTGACGCCAATATGGTTGAAGAGACTGCAATCGGAGAGTCTGAGACCATATCATTTGAAAAACTTGAGCTAAACCTTCAAAATAAGGTGGCATACATTGATTCAAAGGAAGTCAATCTTACAAAAAAGGAATTTGAGATACTTGCAATGCTGTTAGGAACCCCCGATACAGTATTTTCACGTGAGCAACTCATAGACACCATTTGGAATGGCGACACAGACATGTCTGACCGTACAATAGATGTAAACATAACGCGTTTACGCAAAAAAATAGAGCCTTACAACAAGAATCTTATTACCCGTCAAGGTTACGGATATTATTTTTCCACAAAAAAGTTATAATTTTTTTGCAAAATAAAAAATAGTGTGTAACTTTGCACCGTCTTAAAAACATCGGGATGTAGCACAGTCCGGTTAGTGTACCTGCTTTGGGAGCAGGGGGTCCCAGGTTCGAATCCTGGTATCCCGACAAGTAATAAGAAGAAAAAGGAGTTCGCAAATGCGAACTCCTTTTATTTTAGCGACACGCGTTAAGAGCTTGCTCTTAAAAGCGTGGAGATGAAATAAAAGAAAGTGCACGCCATACAGGCGTGCACTCCTTTTCCTTCTTATTCTGGGAGCACCTCAGGATCACCGACCGAAGGGAGGTAATCCTGGGGAGCACCTCAGGATCACGGAGCGTATGCGACGTAATTCTGGGTAATTTTTACTTGACCTCCACACTCTTCCAACTCTCTATGGTGCGTGATTCCGTGGTAAAGTTTATGCCCACCTTTAACTTGCGGCGTGGGTCGGCAAGGTATGGGTCTGCGTAGTGCTGGTCATCTATCTGTTTTAACGCCTCTTCCACAGACTTATCAACCTTGTACTCTATTATGTAGATTGTGTTTGTGGTCTCAAGTATGGCGTCTGTCCTGCCTACGGCAAACGGAACCTCAACCCTCATATTCTGTCCAAGTAGCGTGAGTATAAGGTACATTATTGTCTGAAACGCAGGCTCAGTCTTGTTCTCATAGTAGTACGGAATGGCGGCTATGTACGCCTTTATCTCTGTAAGTGCCGTGTCTATGTCATCAGCGTAGAGAGCCTGAACCACACGCACAAGCATTCTGTTGCTCTC
>JAZUKL010000076.1:0-34409 GCA_045643245.1 Candidatus Enterocola sp. | reverse complement strand
TGTTCCAGGCACTAAGGTTGCTTGCGGAGAGATAACAACTATTACGGTAAACAGCAGTGGTATTGATGAGATTTTTAAGTCCAAGCCTTATTATTTATGGCAACAATACAATTATGAAACTGCAAAGTGGGATAATATAGCCAATGACCCTAATCCTAGTTCAAGTTCTCATAAGGGAAGCGGTATAGACAAGCAGATTTATGAGTTTAATATATTAAAGGAGAAGGAAGGTGTGGACCCTAAGTTCCGGGTGATTATGGCAATTGATGAACAGACAGCCAAAGATGTGGCATCGAGTGATACGTACGTATGCCCTAATTATGCTATGACAGATGATATTATAGTGGATTGCAAATGTTTAGAGCAACACATAACCAAAAGTTCGGGCAATGAAAATCAAAATGTATGTGAGGGTAATGCCATAGGAAATGTGGTGTATTTAGCTACAGGGACTACTAGTGGTGCTGATGTCAAGGATTTGCCGGATGGTTTGACTGCTGCAAAAAGCGGTAAGAATGTTACCATAAGCGGAACTCTGCCCGTCATAGATAAGGATACTACATATACCATTAAGGTCTTTGCCGTTGATACTCCGGGAATATCTTGTGAATCTGATACTTTGGAACTTAAAATAAACGCAAAGCAAAAGCCCACGCTTACACTGCTTGAGGGAGAGGGATATGGAAAGGCGAGTCAGTCTGTTTGTAAGGAAGATAAGATTGATGATATATACTATCAGTGGGGCGGCTCGGCAACAGGTGCGGCGGGGAGTCCTGCTAATAGTGGCATCAAATATGAATCTATAACAGATGATAAGGAACTTAAAATTTCGGGTACGCCTGTTTCAACTTACACCTACACTGTAAGTACAACAGGGCAGAACTCTGTATGTTCACCTGCTAAGTTAAGTGGAACTTTGACGCTTCACCCTACGCCACCTGAGCCAGGTGTAAAATATAAATTGAAATAGTAACAAAACAAATATTAACTTAAATACATTTATTATGAAAAAGAGAATTTTTACATTGACGGCATTGCTTGCAGGTGCAGGCTTGCTTGTTTCAGCATTTGCTGATGAAGGCACATTGACGGGTACACAGGAAGTGTGTCAATCAACTACGTATGAGTATGACATTGTTTCCCCTGAAACTGGTGCCACATACGAATTTGACTTGTCTGGCGGTACCGCTGGGACTGATTATGTTAAGACAGATGACACTAACAAGACCACAATTGAGTGGAAGACCGCAAATCTAACTGGTTGGACACTCAAATCTCGTGAGACATCAGCAAACAATTGCGTTGGTCCGTGGAAAGAGACAAAGGTAAAGGTGAGTCCTAAACCACAATACACACCTACATCTGCAACACTCTGTTCTGATGATTCACGCACAGATGCAAGTGATGATACTTATAACACCGCTCTTCCTACAGCCGATGACAATAATGTCACTTTGGTTAAGTGGGATATTGCCATAAAGGGTGGTTCTCTTCCTTCTGGTGTAACCGCGTCAGGTGCCACAATTCCTGCTACAGGCGTTACAGATGCAGATTATCTGAAACCTATTCATTTTGAAAACACTAATTCAACCTCTCAGACTGTGGAACTTGAAATAACACCATATTCAGCAAGTTGTGCAGGTGAGAAATATACTCAACAAATAACAGTGCTTCCAAAGGTTAATGAGCCTACGGTTAACTTCAAGTCACTTTAATAAATCATAGAAATAAAACAATAAACAGAATATTAACTTTTAAATTTTTATCATTATGAAAAAGAATGCAATGAAAGCCACTTTAATCGCCATAGTGGCAATGTTTGCAGGCAGCGTTTATGCAGCCGATGCTACACACGGAGCGTGTGTATCAACTTCAGAAAACCCGTCAATAGGTTCTCCTATATCAGGGTCAACCTACGAATGGGGAATTGAGGGTGGAGATGGAAGTGAATACACTATTACACCAACAGTGGGAACCGCAGTAACTATTGAGTGGCTGAAGACAGGTGTGTTCACACTATGGTCTCAAGAGACAAACGCTCATAGTTGTCAAGGACCTAAAGTGGAGATTGAGGTTACTGTAAGTTCATTTACAGCAGAAGATGCTTCAAACAGTATCTGTTCTGCCACACAAGCGGTTGGTGCTGCTGTAGATGTTGTATCTATTAATTTGCCTACAGAGGCGTCTTGCGGTGGCTCCGCTCTTCCTACTCCAATAGACAAGTGGGTGATTGAGAGCATTACTAATATAGGTCAGGTTACACCTGGTGCTGGTAATGCCACAGTAGGTGCTGAACTGACTGATGCCGGTGCTATTGCAAATGACAGTTATACAAATGCCTCAGATACAGAGGTTGTTCTTACCTATAACATTACTCCGTATATTGGAGCACTTGCAGGCTCTCCGTTTACAGTAACAGTTACTGTTTATCCAGAGGTTAAGAAACCTACTATTAACTGGTAAACATAGGCAATAAGTGTTTGGCAGAAAGAGATATAATTATATCTCCGCACTGCTGTTAATGCTTGCCATAACAGTGTGTGCTTACTCCGCACCTGACGTTCAGTTGGGTGTAGGGGAGGAACACACTTTCCGTTTGGGTACAGGAACCGCTATTGGTGAGAGGCACTACTCTTGGTTTGTAGATGGTATTGACCAAGAGGTTGATGCTGATTCCATTACGCTTAGTTGGGATGATGTGGGTCTGTACAGGCTTTCCGCTTCATATAGTGTGAATGGTTGTATGTCAGAGCCCGCTATTATAGAGATAGAGGTAACCGGTGAGGTTTCCTGCCCCGATATTGACCCGGCAAAATTCTTCACACCAGATGGCGATGATGTGAATGAATTCTGGTGGATTAAGAACATTGAGTGCTATCCTGATGCTAAAATTGAGATATTTGACCGCTACAGCAGACGATTGATACTCTTCACAGGAGAAGAGTTTATTAATCTCAAGGGTTGGGACGGCTACTATAACGGTCACCCGATGCCGTCTGATGACTATTGGTACTATATTCGCGACATTAGGTTAGGACACCCAAGAAGCGGACACTTTATACTAAAAAGATACTAGAGACAGGTGTGACTAACTTAAATAGTGGACAGTGGATAGTGGACAGTGGACAATTATCCCTGTCAACTTAAAGAGTTATCTTACAGATAACTCTTTAATAAATTGCTTTTTGATTCTGTGCGAAGCTTGCGGATAGCTTTCTCCTTTATTTGGCGTACACGCTCACGTGTCAAATCACACTTGTCTCCAATCTCCTCAAGGGTCATTTCCTGGCAGCCTATGCCAAAGAAACACTTGATAATCTCCTTTTCTCTTTCATTAAGAGTGTTTAACGCACGGTCAATCTCTTTTGACAGAGATTCATTTAGAAGTTCACGGTCTGCAACAGGAGAATCATCGTTAGGAAGAACGTCAAGCAAACTGTTGTCCTCACCCTCAACAAATGGTGCGTCAACTGAAATGTGTCTGCCTGATGCCTTTAGAGAATCGGTGATTTTATCTACAGGAATATCAAGTTCCTCTGAAAGTTCTTCAGGAGAAGGTCTACGCTCATTCTCCTGCTCAAACTTGGCAAGAGCCTTGTTGATTCTGTTGATTGAACCAACCTGGTTAAGCGGAAGCCTTACAATTCTTGATTGCTCAGCAAGGGCTTGAAGAATTGATTGGCGAATCCACCATACTGCGTATGAAATGAACTTGAATCCACGTGTTTCATCAAATCTTTCTGCCGCCTTAATTAATCCCAAGTTGCCCTCATTAATAAGGTCAGGAAGGCTTAAGCCTTGGTTTTGATATTGTTTGGCAACTGATACAACAAATCTAAGGTTGGCACGTGTAAGTTTTTCAAGTGCCACACGGTCCCCGTTTCTAATGCGTTGGGCAAGTTCAACTTCCTCTTCAACACTAATCAAATCCTCTCTACCAATCTCCTGCAAATACTTGTCAAGAGATGCACTTTCACGGTTTGTGATTGATTTTGTAATCTTTAATTGTCTCATTTTATCTATAAGTAGGCATAATAGGGTGCAAAATTACCTTTTTTTTGTAACAAATAAAAATTTATTGGCATAAATTTATTAATTTTGTGCGCTCAATGGAAAAGCAGGACGGTCTGTTGCTTGTATTATGCAAGAGGAAAGTCCGGGCAACACAGGGTAGTATATTCCTTAACGGGGAGCCATTGGTGACAGTGGGTATGCGTAACAGAAAATAACCGCCGATGAGGTAAGGGTGAAAAGGTGGGGTAAGAGCCTACCGCTCTCTTGGCAACAAGTGGAGGCAGTACGCACTATACGTTGCAAGACCAAGTAAACCAACGCTATTAGGGTTACCCGCCCGATGTTGGAGGGTAGGTTGCGTTAGATAAATAACAGACGCCTGTAGAACAACCTACAGGTACAAAACCCGGCTTATAGCCCTACTTTTCCTTTTTTTCTGATTCTTTTATTTCAGGTTTGCAAGAGCCTCCTTAATTCTTTGGGCGGCTTTGCGGATGTTGTCATCGGATGTTGCGTATGACATTCTTATGTATTCAGGAGCGCCAAAGGATGCACCTCCAACGCATGCAACATGAGCATCTGTCAAAAGATACATTGCCATGTCAGCGGCACTGTTTATGGTGTCTCCCTTTGGAGTCTTTTTGCCAAAGAATGAACTGCATTTAGGGAATATGTAGAAAGCACCTTCAGGTTTGCTTAACTGTAGCCCTGGTATTTGGCTGAATAACTCAAATATAAGGTTTCGGCGGCGTTCAAATGCCTGACGCATCTCCTCAACGCAATCTTGAGAACCTGTGTATGCCGCTTCTGCCGCTTTTTGTGCAATTGAACTTGCACCTGAAGTGTATTGTCCTTGCAGTTTGTTGCAAGCCTTTGTAATCCAAAGTGGCGCTGCAATCCAGCCAAGTCTCCAACCTGTCATTGCGTATGCCTTTGATACACCGTTTACAATTACTACACGGTCTTTTATCTCAGGGAATTGTGCAATGCTCTGATGTTTGCCGACATAGTTTATATGTTCATAAATTTCATCAGAGATGACATAAATATTCGGATGCTTTGCTATTACATTTGCCAAAGCCTGCAATTCCTCTTTTGTATATACGCTGCCTGTTGGGTTTGACGGTGAGCAGAGTATCAAGGCCTTTGTCTTAGGGGTGATGGCAGCCTCAAGTTGGGCGGCTGTCATTTTGAAGTTCTGCTCAATGCCTGTAGGCACAATAACATTCTTGCCTTCAGCAAGTTTTACCATTTCTGCATAACTAACCCAATATGGGGCAGGTATTATAACCTCATCGCCGGCTCCTATCAAAGCAAGCAGTACGTTGCAGACAGATTGTTTTGCACCGTTTGAGCATATAATCTGTGCAGGTTCATAGTCAAGTCCGTTCTCATTTTTCAGTTTGGCTGAAATGGCCTGACGTAGTGGCATATAACCAGGAACAGGAGAGTAGAAGGAAAAATTATTGTCAATAGCCTGTTTAGCGGCATCTTTTATGTGTTTAGGTGTAAAGAAATCAGGTTCTCCTACACTAAGGTTAACAATATCAATACCTTGTGCTTTCAATTCATTGCTCTTCTGTGACATTGCAAGTGTTGCAGACTCTGAAAGCGACTCCAAACGTGGTGACAGTTGACTCATATCTTCAAATGTTAAAACTACAAAATTTGGTGCAAAGTTAATGCTTTTTTATTACATTTGCACTCATAATGAAAAAAGATATGAACAAATATATCATATTATTGTTATTATTTGCAATTCCTTCACTCTGTTTTTCCGTTGCTGACGATATTATAGGGGAGTGGGTTGATGAAAATAATACAGGTACAACCATATTTTCAAAGGTAGGCGATGGTAAATATATAGGCACCTGCGGTTGGTTGAAGAAGAATGTGGATAATGACGGAGGTCCTGCCAAGGACAGAAAGAATCCTGATAAATCAAAACGTTCACAGGCTATTGTAGGCTCTCATGTGATGGATATATCCTACGATGCAAAAAACAAGCGGTTCAACATGGATTGGGCATATGACCCGTCAATGGGAATCGCTCTTGATGATTGCGGCTACATTAAACAGCACGGCGATACTTTAGTAGTCAAGGCTGGGTGGGCGTTCATCAAGGTCACCAAAAAGTTACGTAGAGTAAAAAAATAGTGGACAGTGGAAAGTGGACAGTGGACAATTATTGCTATTAACTGTCAACTGTCCACTGTCAATTGTCAACTAATTACAAAGTTCCCTTCGTAGAAGGAACTTTGTAATTGTAGATGTCTCTCTTGATGGCACATTTCAGTGCTTTTGCAAATGCCTTAAAGACTCCCTCTATCTTATGATGCTCATTTTCTCCCTCTGCCTTTATGTTGAGATTCATTTTTGCATTGTCTGACAATGACTTAAAGAAATGAAGGAACATTTCAGTAGGAGTGTCGCCAATCATGTCCCTGCTGAACTTTACATCCCATACAAGCCAGGGTCTGCCGCCTAAATCCATTGCAACGGAGCATAGACAGTCATCCATTGGCAAACAGAATCCGTAACGCTCAATCCCACGCTTTTCTCCAAGTGCCTTGTAGAGAGCCTCTCCAAGTGCAATGGCAGTGTCTTCCATTGTGTGATGCTCATCAACATTAAGGTCTCCTTTAACATTTATTAACAAATCAATGCCTGAGTGTTTGCCTATTTGTTCAAGCATGTGGTCAAAAAATCCAAGACCTGTTGATATGTTTGTCTTACCGCATCCGTCAAGGTTTAATGATATGTTAATGTCGGTCTCTTTTGTCTTTCTTGAAATTGTTGCAGTACGCTCACCTGCAAAAATAACCTCTGTAATTTTATCCCAGGTAGGGTATTGCTCTGAACCAAGAATTATTGCCTTGCATCCAAGATTGGCGGCAAGTTGGGCATCAGTGGAACGGTCTCCAATGACAAATGAGGCTGAAAGGTCATAATCACCTGTCATATAATCCTTTAGCATGCCTATTCCAGGCTTGCGTGTAGGCAGATTGTCCTCTTTGCGTGATTTATCAATAAGTATATTGTCAAATTCAATGCCCTCATTCTTGAAAACCTGTAGCATCTTTGACTGAACTTTGTCAAAGTTCTCTTGCGGATATGCACTTGTTCCCAATCCGTCCTGATTGCTTACAATAACTAATTCAAAGTCAGTGTTTTGACGCAAAAAGTAAAGGTTTCTTATAACACCCGGAATAAATTCCAACTCTTCCAGATTGTTGACTTGTTCTGTTACAGGCGGCTCTACAATTAAAGTTCCGTCACGGTCAATGAATAGTGCTTTTTTCATAATTATTAACTATTAACTCTTTTATTAGAGTTTCATTTTCCTCTTTAGTTCCTATTGTTATTCTCAGACAGTTTCCGCAAAGAGTAACTGAATTTCTGTTTCTTACAACAACGCCACGCTCTATCAGACTGCGATATGTGGCATTGGCGTCCTTTACACGTACAAGCAGGAAGTTGGCATCGGAAGGATAAATTTCATAAACTATGCTTAATTTTCCTAACTCCGTAGCCATTCTTGACCTCTCAGCAAGTATTGATGCCACCCATTCCTCTTTTTCATCCATACATTTCAGCCTTTCACTGACAAATGTCTGTGTCAGTAGATTAACGTTGTACGGGTACTTGACATTATTGTAAAGTGATATTATATCTTTTGAGGCAAACGCCATTCCACATCTTACTGAAGCCATGCCCCATGCTTTGGAGAATGTTTGCAGTATTATTAATTTTGGAAACTTGTCTAACTCCTTCAGCCATGACTCTCTGCCGGCAAAATCAATGTATGCTTCATCCAACACTACAATTCCGTCAAACCAATTCAAGATATCAAGGATTCTGTCTCTTGACAAATCGTTTCCTGTAGGGTTGTTTGGAGAACAAAGCCAAATTACTTTTGTGTTTTTATCGGTCGCAGCCTTTATGGCATCTGTATCAATGTCAAATTTTGAATCCAAATTAACGGGGCGATACTCAACATTGTTTATGTCTGCCGCAACTCTGTACATGCCATACGTTGGCTCTATTGCCACCATGTTGTCAATGCCTGGCTCGCAGAATATGCGTATAGTCAGGTCTATAGGCTCATCGGAACCGTTGCCAAGCAGAATCTGCTCAACAGGCACGCCTTTTATTCTTGATATTTTTGACTTTAGAATTGTTTGGCGAGGGTCAGGGTAACGATTGTATGGGTATCCGAAAGGGTTCTCATTTGCATCAAGAAACACTGAAGCCTCTCCCTTAAACTCATCTCTGGCACAAGCGTATGGCTTAAGTGCCCAAATGTTTTTACGTACTAAATCCTGTAAAGTTCTCATTTCTGTTTCTCCTTATTCACTATCTTAAATCTGAATCCTTGTCTGAATGGATTAAACTCACTCTTAACATTGGCTGTACTCTTCAAAAGGAACTCAATGGTAACGTCATTGGTTTCTGTTTCAGGGCTCTTGATTGCAACTGTCTTTACAACATTCAAGAGCAGGGCATCGCCGTTATTCATATTTTTAAATACATAAAGCCCTTTTGACTTGTCAGATGCGGCAGTATCACAAAATTGTTCAAATTCAGCATCGGTGAACACTGAATCAGACATAAGCACTCTGTCAATCTTTAACTGAAAGTACTCAAGTTTGTCATAATAAGGTAAAAGCGCCACATTTATAAATTGCAGGGTGTCACCAACAAAAAGTGTGTCGGTACTGATAAGTTGGCTGTTTACCATAACTGCCTTGATTTCAATTTTAGGGCTTATGACATTTTCATTCCTACACGATGCTAAAATAACCGTGCAAAAGATTGAAAAAAACAGTAAAAAACGTTTCATGCTAATGATAATATCTATTTAACCTCCAAAGATAATGATTTTTTTTGTATTTTCGCAGAAAATTATTCAACCATAATGATACCTGAAAAAACTAAGTCGTTTTTATTTGATATGGACGGTGTTATTTTTGACTCGATGCCGTTCCATGCAAAGGCTTGGAGTGATGCGTTTAAGGAGTTTGGAATTGCTTTTTCTGAATATCAGGTTTATCTTCAGGAGGGGAGTACAGGCTTCAAAACCGTCAACGATGTGTTTATGCAACAAAAGGGAAGATGTGCCACAGAGCAGGAGGTGGATGCCATTTATGGACTGAAATGCAGGATTTTTGAGAAAATAGGTTGCAACAAGCCTATGGCATATATGGACAAACTGCTCTCTTATTTGAAAAGCAGGGGATATATAATAGGTATTGTTACAGGCTCAGGACAAAAATCTTTGATACAAAAACTTGATGATGCATATCCAGGCATATTTTCAAAGGAGAGAATGGTTACTGCTTATGATGTTACAAAAGGCAAACCTGACCCTGAACCATATCTGAAAGGTCTTGTAAAGGTTGGCGTTAATGCTGATGAGGCTGTTGTTGTGGAAAACGCTCCTTTGGGCATACAGGCTGCAAAGGCAGCAGGAATATATACAATTGGCATAAACACAGGGATTCTTGACATTCAGTGTTTGAAGGAATCCGGTGCAGATGAGGTGTTTGGAAGTGTTAAGGAGTGGTATGAGAAGATAACCAAGTGATCCCGTCGGGATTCGAACCCGAGACCCACAGCTTAGAAGGCTGTTGCTCTATCCAACTGAGCTACGGAACCAAAAATTTATTACCTTTGCAAAAATTTTTGCAAAGGTAATAAATTTTAGTTGAAAGTTGAAAGTTAAAAGTTAAAAATTTAAGTTTTGTACAAAATTTTAGGAAAGGTCAAGTCCTTGTCCCTTGTTCCTTAGAATGGGAATCCTACTGCAAAATGTAGTGCGGTATCCTTTGTGATATTCCAGCCTGGCACAAATCTCCATTGTTTCCCTTTTTCTTGGGCAGGGTCAAACGCTTTCAAGCCCCAATCAAGACGAACTACAAAGAAATCAAAGTTAAGCCTTAAGCCAATTCCGTATCCAAAAGCAATCTGCTTATAGAAGCGGTCAAATTTGAACTGACCTTCTGCTTGACCTTCATCTTGCAGAGTCCAAATGTTTCCTGCATCAAGGAAAGCAGCAAGCTCAAGTTTCCAAAACAACTTGGTTCTGTATTCAATATTCATATTAAGGTTTATATCGCCGCTCTGTTTCATGTAGTCAATATTGTCTGTTGCTGCATAGTTACCCGGACCAAGAGAGCGTGCAGACCAACCTCTTACGCTGTTTGCGCCGCCACCATAGTACCTCTTTTCAAACGGTAGGGTATGGGAGTTTAAATAAGGTACTCCTACACCCAACCCAATGTGAAACGCTATGGTGTTCTTTTCATCAGCAACAAGCCTGTAGCAGTAGTCAAAATCAACTTTGGCGTATTGGGCAAATGGTATTTTACCAGCCAAATATGAACCGCTCTCATTTTTAGGGGTGTTTGCCGCAACGCAAATTCCATACATCAGGTTTCCACTGGTCTCCACAGCCGCTCTTATTGAGTAATTGTTTGTGTTCTCATTCAGTTTCTTGTTTGTATATGAAATTGAATAGCCCGTTCTCATAATAAAGTGGTCTTCATAACTGTATTGGAGTATTGATGATTTAATGGTCTGCTTAAATTCATCGCTCATAAATGGCAGATATACATAGTTGAAATCAACAAGGTCAAACTGATGGCTTATGTTCTTCTTTCCTGTCCACAGATATCTGATACCGGTACCTACAATTATACGTGAATAGTCCTTACGGGTCTGATATGAAAAGTTCATATATATTTCAGTGTTGGTGCTGTTGTTTCTTAAATAGTTGATATTTAGGAAAGGACACAGCAGAATAGGGAATTTTAGGGAAGCCTCCGTTGAAAAATCCCAAATAGAGCGTTTGGTTATCAATGACTCATTACCGCCACGGATACTTAAACTGAATTGCTCTCCACCCTTAAACAAGTTTCCGTGGGTATATTTCACCATACCTGCAAGTCCAAAATCACCTTCATTGTTTGTTCCGTCAATTTGTGCGCTTATTGATTGAAATTTGTCAGGGGTCAGTATTATATTACAGTCAAGTTCATGTTTTGTGCTGTCTTCAGTCCTTTTGAATATAATGTTTTGATACTTGAATGTATTGAGCCCTGATAACTTGGAGTAGGTTTTGTCAACCTTACTTTCATTGTAAAGTGAATTAGGCTCTATCTGTGAATTTCTATATAATGCTTTTGGTCTGGTCAGACGTGTGTTTGTATATAAGTGTACAGTCTTGTATGAAGACTCCTTAAGTTTGTCTTGTAATGTTGTGTTATTAATGTCTTCAATGTCAGATAGTTCATAGAATGTCACATTTCTTATTGTGTATGGCTGATGAGTCTCCGTTTCATACTGGTTTTTGCCCACAATACGCTTGACAGGTTTTATAAGTAATGCCAAATTAACGGTATGGTTGCCAAGTGTGCTGTCAGCCAGTACTGATATATAGTCTTTGTCAAATTCATAATAACCGTTGTTCTTCAATATCTTAGTAATTCTTACCCGCTCGCTTTCAAGAACGTCTGCATCAAATTTTTTGCCAATGCGAATAAGTGATTTTGCACTATCTGCAAGCACAAGATTTAGAATGGCAGAGTCCTTTATGGCATATTTGTAAGAATTAATTGTATAAGGTTCTCCTGCCTGTATTTTGAATTTAACTTTCGCTTTCTTCTTCTTGAATGTGGTTTCTGATGAGACCTTTGCATTGAAGTATCCCTTATTACCCATATATTTTTTTAGTTCCTCCTCCGATGCGGTTGTCATTTCAGGGTCATATATCACAGGCTCGTCTCCAATTTTGCGTAGAAAACGGTTTATCCATAATGCAGTATCGGGGCTGGAAAGACTATACAGACCAAGATTGAAAGGTATGAAATCAAACAGTTTGGGGTTAGGGTTTTGTCGTAGATATGTCTTTAGGTCGTAGGCTTTAATGTCCTTTTGGTCACACTTTATTTCAAGTTTATTCAGAAGATAAGACCCGTCAGGCACATATTTTGTTGTTTGACACGATGTTAATATTGTGCCAAACAATAGTATAAAAGTGCGGATGAGAGCCTTTTTCTGCATAATAATCCAATATAACTTGTAAAGTTACTAATTTTTTGCTAATTTAGAGGCTTAAAAACAGGCAAAATGTTAAGCAAAAATAAAATTAAGTTGTTCAGGCAGTTGTCAAACAAGAAATTCCGCTATGAAAACTCTTTGTTTTTGGCAGAAGGTCATAAGTGTGTAAATGAACTGCTAAAGAGTTTTGAGTGTGAATTTCTTGCCCATACAGAAGGGTATGAACTGCCTGACGGTGTGCGTAAACCAAAAGAAATTGAGATGGTTACAAATCAGGAATTAAAACAGGTAAGCCTGCTTGAAACACCGCAGGATGTGCTTGCTATATTTAGAATCAAGCCTAATGCAGGTAATGATGTTAAACTTGAGGGCAAACTGACTATGGCAATTGACGGTGTGCAGGATGCAGGCAATATGGGAACAATAGTCAGAATTGCTGATTGGTTTGGGGTTGAAGACATAGTCTGCTCTTTTGGAACGGTTGATGTGTACAATCCAAAATGTGTGCAGGCAACAATGGGCGCACTTGCAAGGGTCAATGTATGCTACACAGATTTGGTGGAGTTTCTTAAGTCAGCATCGGAGAAGGTGAATGTATATACAACCACACTTGACGGCTCAAATATCTATGAATCAAAATTGGACAACAATGCTGTTGTAGTGTTTGGAAATGAAGGTAATGGCATCAGTAGTGAGGTTCGTTCACTCTGTAACAGGTCCTTGATTGTTCCGTCTTTCCCAAAAGAGAGAGTCACTTCTGAATCGTTGAATGTAGGGGTTGCCGCTGCCATTGTCATTGGCGAGTTCAGAAGACAATTCAAGTAGCAGACATTTCTTCTCTCCCTTAATGACACGTTGCTTCTCTTTTTCAAGTTTGTCTAAAACAATGTCATAGACCAATTTATATTCACCCTTGTTTTGTGTGTACCACGCTATGTAGTCATTAAATTGTTCAGGGGTGATTTTATGGCTTTTCAGTATGTTGTCATAGACGTATGCTTTTTCTGACGTGTTGCTTAAGTGATTGTAAACGGCAGTTGATTCAGTAATGTGAATGTCATACAGCAGGTCAGCCATCTCTGCATTGCCTATAGGGGCTTTATCATTATGGCATCCGGAAAGTATGAATCCCATGATAACTATTGATATGGCAACCCGATGCTTCATTTTACGCTTTCCTTAAAAATCCTGCCGCTGAAAATCAGCAATATGAAAACCGCTACGGTTATGGCTGAATCGGCTATATTGAATACAGGAGAAAAGAAAATGTAATGTTCTCCACCCATATTCCACTCAACAAGAGGGAAGTAGAGCATGTCAATAACCCGTCCGTTAAACAGCGGAGCGTAGTCAAAGGCTATTCCGTAGAAGACGCAGTCAATAATATTGCCTGTGGCACCTGCAAATATAAGTGAAAGGCATATAATGAAAAGGGTGCTTTCCCCTTTCTTTATACAGCGGACTATATACCAGGCAATAAGTCCGCTGATGGCTATTCTGAAAATGGTAAGTACTGTCTTGTTTATAAAAGTCAGTCCAAAGGCAATGCCGTTATTTTCAACATAGTGCAAGCGGAACCAATCAGTAATTACATATTCCTCTCCCAAATAGAAAGAACTATGCACCCATAATTTCAATGTCTGGTCAGTAATGAGAATTATGAGTATAATAATTGATGCTGTTATGGATTGCTTTTGAATCTTTGACATCAGTGCTTCTTTTCACCCTTTGCCTCTATGCTAAGTGTAGCGTGAGGTACTGCTCTAAGACGCTCTTTAGGTATAAGTTTGCCTGTTTCACGGCATATACCGTATGTCTTGTTTTCAATTCTTATAAGCGCAGCCTGCAGATGCTGTATAAACTTCATCTGACGTTGGGCAAGTCTGCCTGCCTCTTCCTTTGACATAGTGGTGGCACCTTCCTCCAGCACCTTGAATGTAGGAGACGTGTCAGAAGTGTCATTGCCGTCAAGGTTATTGAGGGCATTCTTCAACTGCTCATAATCTGCGTATGCCTGTTTGAGCTTTTCTTCTATAATGACTTTGAACTCAGCAAGTTCAGCATCTGAATAACGTGTTTTTTCTGCCATGGCTTTGCCCTCCTATAAAATTATTATTCTGCGAATTTAGCAAATTTTACAATAAAAACCTACGCTTTTGTAATTTTAATTGAAATAATTTTTCCGTCAATGTCAAAATCTTGAGCATCGGCTATATTTTCAGATGGCTTAATGCTTACAGCAAGCACTTGCTGCATAATGTAGTCAGCAAAAGTTTCAATTGCCTTAATATATTCATTGTCAGATTTATACTCTATATTAATCTTGTCAGTGATGTTAAGTCCGCTGCCTTTACGCATGTTTTGAATACGGTTTACAAGTTCACGTGCAAGCCCTTCCTGTTTAAGTTCTTCAGTAACGGTTATGTCAAGGGCAATGGTAAGGTTGCCGTCATTGGCTACAAGCCATCCAGGAATGTCCTCAGAGAAAATCTCAACATCAGTTACAAGTACTTCAACATTTTGACCGTCAACACATAACAAGTATTTGCCGTCCTCTTCAAACTTGCGGATTTCCGCTTGTGGAAGGTTTTGCAATGTTGCCGCCACACTCTTCATTATCTTGCCGCATTTAGGTCCAAGTTTCTTAAAGTCAGGCTTGATGCGTTTTACAAGAATGCCGTCAGAACTTGCCACTATCTTAATATCCTTAACGTTAACCTCCGCCTTTATAAGGTCTTCCACCGCTTTCAGATTCTTTTCAATATTGCTTGATGTTGAAGGAATCATTATATGACTGAGCGGTTGGCGAACCTTGATGTCAGCCTTCTTACGCAGTGCAAGTGTCAGAGATGTAAGTTTTTGAGCAAGTTCCATCTGCTCCTCAAGTTTCTTGTCAACAACTTCTGCATTGTATTTAGGGAAGTCAGCCAAATGCACCGATGCCGCCTTATGTCGTCCTGTAACACCATTCAAATCACAGAACATTCTGTCAGCATAGAATGGGGCGATAGGTGCCATTAATAGTGCCACAGTCTCAAGACAAGTGTAAAGTGTCTGATAGGCAGACAGTTTGTCCTTGTCCATCTTTCCTGCCCAGAAACGCTTACGGTTAAGACGAACATACCAGTTGCTGAGGTTTTCAGTAACAAAATCCTGAATTGCACGTCCGGCACGGGTAGGCTCATAATCTTCAAGAGCCTCTGTAACATCTTTTATAAGAGTGTTAAGCAGAGATAGAATCCAGCGGTCAATCTCCTGACGCTCATTTACAGGAACATCCTCTTCTGCGTATGTAAAGTTATCTACATTTGCATACAGTGCAAAGAAAGAGTATGTATTATAAAGTGTTCCAAAGAACTTACGCTGTATCTCCTCAACCCCCTCCTCATCAAACTTAAGGTTATCCCAAGGTGCTGAGTTGGTCATCATATACCATCTGAGTGGGTCTGAACCATATTTCTCTATTGCTCCAAACGGGTCAACGGCATTGCCCAAACGCTTTGACATCTTGTTGCCGTTCTTGTCAAGTACAAGACCGTTTGAAATTACATTTTTGAATGCAACGGAGTCAAATACCATTGTGGCTATTGCGTGAAGCGTAAAGAACCAACCTCTTGTTTGGTCAACACCCTCACTTATAAAGTCAGCAGGGTAGTATGTACGCTTATCTACAAGTTCCTTGTTTTCAAACGGATAGTGCAGTTGTGCGTATGGCATTGAGCCTGAGTCAAACCAAACGTCAATAAGGTCTGTCTCACGTTTCATAGGTTTTCCGTCTTTTGATACAAGAATTATGGCATCAATGTACGGACGATGCAAATCAATGTTTGCAGGGGCATAGTTCTCTTTAGAGAAATCACCTACCTTAAAGTTCTTGTAAGGATTCTCTTTCATTACTCCTGCCTTAACTGATTTTTCAATCTCAGCACAAAGTTCCTCCATTGAACCTATGCAAATCTCCTCTGAACCGTCTTCGGTACGCCAAATAGGTAGTGGTGTACCCCAATAACGGCTACGTGACAGGTTCCAATCCTGCAAGTTCTCAAGCCATTTGCCAGAACGTCCTGTTCCTGTTGATTCAGGCTTCCAATTTATGGTTTTGTTAAGCTCAATCATTCTATCCCTGCATTCAGTAGTCTTTATAAACCAACTGTCAAGAGGGTAGTAGAGTACAGGTTTGTCAGTACGCCAGCAGTGTGGGTAGTTGTGAACGTGTTTCTCTATTTTGAATGCCTTGCCTTCAGCCTTTAGCATCATGCAGATGCTTATGTCAAGGGTTTCGTCCTTATCTGTCAGATTAGGGTCGTATGCATTCTTGACAAATCTGCCTTCATATTGCTTATAAAGGTCAATGGTTATGCTTTTTTGTACAAAATCCGGTTCCAAATCAGATAATAGGAAGAATTTTCCTGTCATATCAACCATTGGACGCAACTCTCCTTTTTTAGTAAGGAATGTGAGGCCTGGTACACCAGCCTTTTTTGCAACAAATGCGTCATCGGCACCAAAGGTAGGGGCTATGTGAACAATGCCTGTACCGTCTTCAGTGGTTACATAGTCACCCGGAATTACGCGGAACGCACCTTCACCGGGATTCACCCAAGGTACAAGTTGTTCATATTCAATGCCTACAAGGTCTGTGCCCTTGCATTCTCCAACTATTTCAAACGGCTCCACCTTTTTCTCTCCAAAGTAGTTTGGAACCAATGCTTTTGCCATAATATATGTGGCTTCAACCCCTGAATACGGGTTAGCGGATTTTATTATGACATAATCTATTTTCGGACCTACGCAAAGAGCGGTGTTTGATGGAAGAGTCCAAGGAGTGGTTGTCCACGCAAGAAAATATGCGTTAGAGCCAAAACGCTCTCCCTTAATTTTGAACTGTGCTGTAACTGTAGTGTCCTTTACATCACGGTAACAGCCAGGTTGGTTCAGCTCATGTGATGACAAACCTGTGCCTGCGGCAGGTGAGTATGGTTGAATGGTGTAGCCTTTGTATAGCAATCCTTTGTTATACAATTGTTTAAGTAGCCACCAAAGACTCTCAATATATTTATTGTCGTATGTTATATATGGATTGTCCAAATCAACCCAATATCCCATTTTTTGTGTCAGTGAAGTCCACTCTTTGGTGTATTTCATAACTTCACTGCGGCACTCTGCGTTGTAGTCATCAACGCTAATCTTTTTGCCGATATCCTCTTTTGTAATTCCAAGTTTCTTCTCAACTCCAAGTTCAACAGGTAGTCCGTGTGTGTCCCAGCCCGCCTTACGCTTAACTTGAAAACCTTGCATTGTCTTGTATCGGCAGAAAGTATCCTTAATGGTTCTTGCCATAACATGGTGAATTCCAGGCATACCATTAGCGGAAGGAGGACCTTCAAAAAATATGAATGAAGGGGCTCCGTCACGTGTCTCTATACTCTGTCTAAACAAATCACTCTTATTCCACTCTTCACAAATATCCTTGTTTATTTGTGAAAGGTTGAATTTCTGATATTCAGCAAACTTTTTGCCCATATAATTGTATGTGTTTTAACGCAACCTGTCAAGAGAACGAACCAAAACTTCGTCTTTCCCTATGGCTCTAATTGCAAGGTATGATAAAATAATGTTAATAGGTAATATGACCGTAGGCAGCAATAGTGAGATTTCAGCCCCTGTAGCCTTGCGTTGTATATACAGGTAAAATACGCACAGAAGTGCAGTAAGTACCATTATTATTATATTGAAACTGTTGAATCTCATTTGCAACACTCTTTTTTTATATAGGAATATAGAGGCAAAACTGACACACGGCATAAGCACAATAAGTACTGAATACGGAATGGTGCAACCCATCTTAAGTGTAAAGTCACCGCACGATGCCATAGGAAAGCAACATAGCAATATTCCTAATACAGAGACAATCAATAGATAGATGGTTTGGATACGTTGAATCATAAAAGTTAGGGTTTTAACAAAAAAAACGGCGAAGTAAGAAACTCCACCGTTTACATTTTTTAAAGCTAACTGAATTATTCAGCTGGAGCCTCTTCAACAACAGCAGCACTGTCAGCTACTTCTACAATAGCAGCACTGTCAGCAACTTCTACTGGAGCCTCTTCAACGGCTTCAACTTCTACAGCTTCTTCTGTAGCTTCTTCCTCTGATGCATTGTTGCAAGCAGCAAGAGCAACTGCAACCATAGTAGCAACAAGTAAAACTAATTTCTTCATTGTGGTAAAAATTTAAAATTAAATAACAATTGTTTTTTGATTTCGCTTGCAAAGGTATGTATAATTTTTTGAATTGTATCACTTTACCACCAATAAAATGTTATAAAATGTTAAAATTGTATCATTTTATTGTTTTTACGTGATTTTTATACAAAATTTATGCAAATTTTATACATTTATATTGATATTAGTATATAAATATCGTCTGATATTGCGTTTAGGTGTCTTTACAAATTCTGTAGGGTAAAGTATTATTTTTGTAATATTTTCGTAACTTCCTACAATAGTGTTCAGTTGCTTTCTGTTCTCCTCCATTACAATATCAAGGTCTGAATGTGATATTTCAGCAGCATCAACTGCTTCATAATCAGGATAAACCAATGCAAAAAGCTTATTGTTCCTCTCTATTACAAGACTTTCCATAACAAATGGCAGATTGTTCAGTTTCTCCTCTATCTCTTCAGGGTATATGTTTTGTCCGTTTGCACCAAGAATCATAGTCTTGCATCTGCCTTTTATATATAAATTGCCGTTAGCATCCATAACGCCAATGTCTCCGGTTCGCATCCAGCCGTCTTCTGTAAACGCATTTTTGGTTGCTTCTGCGTTTTTATAGTAACCGCTCATGACATTCTCTCCCTTTACAAGTATCTCTCCTGCTATGTTAATAGGGTCAGATGAATCTATCTTAACCTCCATCAACGGTAGCGGTTTACCTACTGAATAAGGAACAAAATTACGCCAATCTTCATAACAAACAAGTGGGGCACATTCAGTCATTCCGTATCCTACTGTAAAACGGAACTTTATTTTTCTTAGGAAGTCCTCAACTTCTCTATTAAGTGGTGCTCCGCCTATTATCACCTCCTTGAATTCCTCTCCAAGTGATTCGTCAAGTTTCTTCTTAACGTTGGCGTATATTTTGTCATCCAAATAAGGAATGCTTAGTGCAAGTCTCATACTTCTCTTTGAAAGAGCAGGCTGAAGTTGCTTGCGGTAGATTTTCTCCAATATAAGCGGAACAGATATGATAAGAACAGGTCTTATTTCTTCAAATGCTTTGGTAAGCACCTTAGGACTTGGTATCTTGTTTAGAAAATAGACATGGGTGCCAACACAAGTTGCTGTCAGAAAATCAAATGCCATGCCGTAAGCGTGGGCTAACGGTAAAAATGCAAGAACTCTGTCTCCTTTTTCAAGCAAATGTGTGTTAATACCAAACGTAACATTACCTGCAAGAGCGTTGGCACTTAGCATTACACCTTTACTGAATCCTGTTGTGCCTGAGGTGTAACTTATCATGGCAAGTTCAGAGTTGTCACGGTCAGCAAATTTGACATCGTCAATGTTATAGCCTTTAGGGTATTTTGTCTTGAATTTCTTGTCTAAATTCAGCAGTAGTTTTTGTATGCCCTCTCCGTCACGCTGATGTATGCATCGGAAGTCATCAAGTGAAAAGACTGCAAGCAGATTATCCATCTTGTCCTCTTCAAGGCTATCCCAATTTTTGTCACTACAAAACAACATTATGGAATCAGAGTGATTTACAATGTGATGTATGTCATTAGGGTTGAAATCTTGAAGAATAGGGACAACCACCGCTCCGTAGGTTACAATGGCAATGTATGATATTGCCCAATTAGGCTTGTTCTTGCCAATAAGGGAAATCTTGTCTCCTGGCTGTACGTGGGCGTTTTTGAACAAAAGGTGCAGTTTTGCAACTTGTGCCGCAACTTCACCGTAGGAGTAGGTTTGTTTGTCGGAATAGTTTGTATATGCCGGCAAATCCCAATTCTCTTTGAAGCTCTTTTCTAAAAGTTTGATAAAGTTCTGTTCAATCATAGTATCAGTATTAGGCAATGTTAAAAGTTATATGTCTCAAAAAAATAATCAGGAAGGTTTGGTTGGAACGCAGGTATGCGTACAATGTCCAACTTGAATTTCATTCCGTTATACCTCTTTATTATGGCATCGTAGTGTTCACCTTTCTCATTAAGGCGAATCACTTTATTTATTTCAGAGTATTTCCAACCAAGGTTGTCCTCATCAGTCTTGCCGCACATTCCGTCAGAAGGCACTTTGTGGGTAAGTGTAAGAGGCATTCCTATATAATCTCCAATGGCAACCACCTCTTCTGTTGTCAGTTTGCTGAGCGGAGCAAAATCTCCTGCACTGTCACCGTAATGTGTAGAGTATCCCTGAACATCCTCACTACGGTTACAAGTGTTTGCAATTCTGCAATTTCCAATATTTGCCGCAATGCCGTAAAGTGTTGTCATTCTGAGCCTTGCAGGCGTGTTGGTTAAATATTGCGAAGTAAGGTCAAATCCGGTCTGCTCCTTTATTTCAGATGTAAGCCCTTTGTATGCATTGTTTATGTTAACAACAAAATACTTGATGTCCAAGTGCTTGACTACACTCAGTGAATCTTCAATGTCAGGTTGTTCCCCGTTAGGCATAAGTACCCCTATAACCCTCTCCTTACCCAATGCTTTGACAAGCAAGCCTGCTACAACGGTTGAATCCTTGCCACCGCTAATGCCAAGCACCGCTTTTGTATTGGAGTTACCATTTTTAAGGAACCAATCCTTAATCCAACAAATCAACGATTCAGTTATCTGTCCTACATTGAAATTATAAGGTGCCATAACTAAATCTTGGTTACAAGAAGTTCTGTCCTACGGTTTTCAGCACGCCCTTCCGGTGTTTTATTTGTGGCAACAGGCTTAGAGAAGCCGTATCCCTTTGATGTCAGCCTTTTTGCATCAATGCCATGCTCAACCAAATAATCAACCACCGCTTTGGCTCTTGCCTCAGACAACTTCTGATTGTGTGATTTTGAACCTGTATTGTCAGTATGTCCTTCTATTTCAATATGAAGGGTAGGGTTCTCATTCAATAGTCTTATTACATTGGCAAGCTCTACAATTGACTCGTCAGAAAGGGTGCTTTTATCTACTTCAAAGAAAAGGTTTCTCAGAGCCACGTTCTTGCCTATGGCAATCTTCTTCAGTACAATATTCTTATTAATCTCTTTGTATTCATTCTGTTCAGGCAAGTCAAAGTTTTCAGAGTGGAATAGGTAGCCCGGATAACTTACGGCGATACCATAGTTTGCACCACCTGGCAAAATAACCTTATATGCACCTGACTCTTCCGCTTTTTGAGTTGCAATCACCTGCATCAGACCATTGTCAGAGAGTGCAACCTCCGCTTGAAGAGGTATAGAGTCATCGCCCATAATAATACCGCTTAACAGTGTTATCTTTGTTGAATCAAGGTGACTTGCCGCTTGAATATTAATGTTTGATAATAATTTATCTGTAATGGCACTAAGCACGGGCGGCAGATTGTCTGCATAGTGTTTGTCTAAAATATAGGATATGGCATAAATGTCCAAGCCGCCTTTGCCACCCTCCCTGTTTGAAGAGATAAATGCATTGCGTTCAGTTTTTGCCTTATAGTAGAAGACATCGTCAGATGAAGAGTTTATAGGCTCTCCAACATTGACGGCTTTACTCCATTCTCCGTTAACAATTCTGCTGTAATATATATCATAACCTCCCAATCCGTCAGAGTGTCCGTCCGATGCAAAAAACAGTACGGAATCTCCAACAAGTGCAGGTGCTATTTCATTGCCTACGGTGTTTATGCTGTCACTTAGAATAACAGGCTTGCTCCATTTGCCATCAGAACCCAAGTGAGACACATAAATATCCTGTTTGCCTTTCCCTCCCCTTTTTTCTGTTGAAAAATAGATGGATGTGGCAGAAGAGTTCATGCAGGATTTTTTGATTTTGGAGGAACATAACTTTATTTTTCCGCATTTTTTCCATTTGCCGTTATTGTTGGAATAAATGCCGATAATACCTTTTTTACGTCCATCATATACAAATACGGTATCGTTGTTGACCCAACCTACAATGTCAATATGGGTTGCTTTCTTGTTGATAGCCAACACTTGCCCTGAAGGCTGCCAATTTCTGCCTTCACCCGTTGCAAATAAAACATGTTCATTCCAATCTCCGTGTTTCAACTCTTTTGAAGATGAATAGGACATTATGGTCTCGTCAGGATTCAGAACGGTGTTAAACTCATTTAAGCTTGTGTTAATACTGTCAATAGAAGTCAGATAGCATTGCCTTTGTTGTGCAAACAACATGGTGCAGCAGAAACAAAATAGAATAATGTAAATCTTTTTCATATTATTTGCATTGTTTGACAAAATACTCAGTTGCTTTATCGGCACCCAAAACGGATGCTTGGTTAAAATCTTCACAGGCACCAGTGAAATCTCCAATTTTCTCTTTGACTATGCCTCTGTTCAGATAAGCGTCACCATAATTTGTGTTTTCAGATATAGCCATATTAAATGCAGTCAGAGCATCTTCATACTCATTTCTGCTCAGATATACAACACCTCTGCCTAAATATGCCTTTGCCTTATCCTGTTTTTGCAACAGGGCAATGTCAAAGTTCTCCATTGCCTTATCCCATTGAGCGGTCTGGCAATAGATGAATCCTTTGGAAATATAGTATTGTGAATTTGTAATGTCATTGGCTATCAGTGAATCAAGCAATGAAAGTGCAGTTACGGAATCTTTCTGTACATTCCAAACAGAAACTGCCAAGTTAAACTTGGCAACATTGTCGGCAGGGTCAGCCTTATGTGCCTTTCTATAAAACTCTAAAGCGGTAATCGTGTCTTTGCGTTTGTTATAGCAGTTGCCTAACTCATTATATATCATTGCAGAGCCACCGTTCAAATAATTCACCTTATTATATAGTTCAATGGCTTTGTCATATTGTTCAGTAACCTGATATAATGCCGCCTTGTCTATTTGTGCGTTAGTATTTGTAGGGTCAATACTGATGGCGTAATCAATTTCAGAGCTTGCGGCAGGTATGTTTCCTGAAGCGTACAGGATTTTACCTTTTAGCAAATGAAAGTTAGAAGATTCATTTTCAGGTACAAGTGCCAACGCTTCATCAACATCATTCAAGGCTTTGGTAAGTTTATCTTGGTCAAAATATGCAACCGCTCTATTGTAATATGCCTTAGAGAATTTATTGTCAATGGCAATGGCGGCAGTAAATTTTTTTACAGCGTCATCGTACTCCGCATTACCTAAATGCTCAATGCCTTCATTGTAAAGAATCTCCTGTTCAGGCAGTCTGATAGTGCTTGCCACAATGGCCTTATTTGATTTGGCATTGCATGTTACAATAAATGTAACAGATAAGATTAACAGTAGTGTCTTTTTCATTTTTTTAACGATTTTTGCCAATTCCATGCCGATGCTATGGTCTCGTCCAAACTCTTTTCCGCTTTCCAGCCAAGTTCATTGTTTGCAAACGATGCGTCAGCCCATACCTTTTCAATGTCTCCCTCTCTGCGGGGACCTACTTTATAGTTCAGTTTTACACCTGTAACCCTCTCAAATGAGCGTACAATCTCAAATACAGATGTTCCCTTGCCTGTACCTATGTTGAATACCTCAACATTCTGTTTTTGCTTTCCGTTCTCCATTCTGCTTACTGCAACTATGTGTGCTTTTGCAAGGTCAGTGACATTTATATAGTCTCTGATACAAGAACCGTCAGGGGTGTCATAATCATTGCCGAATATTGTAAGGCATTCCCTTATGCCGGCGGCTGTCTGAGTTACGTATGGTATAAGGTTTTGAGGAACACCAAGCGGCAACTCTCCAATAAGAGCGGACGGATGAGCGCCTATAGGGTTGAAGTATCTGAGCAGAATTGCGTGAATATTGCTGTCAGATGCAACTGTATCTCTTATAATCTCCTCACAAATCTGTTTTGTGTTGCCATACGGCGATAGTGCGGGCTTAATGGGAGCCTCCTCTGTTACAGGCAGAATATCAGGTTGTCCGTATACTGTGCAAGAAGAGGAGAATACAAGAGAGGCTACCTTAAACTTCTTCATACATTTAAGTATGTTCATAAGTCCTACAAGGTTGTTTCCGTAATACTTTAACGGTTCCTTTACTGACTCCCCAACCGCCTTGCTTGCCGCAAAGTGTATTATTCCGTTTATGCCTTTGTTTTCACTAAATACCTTTTCAAGTGCGTCAAGGTCTGTTACATCAACCTGATAAAACGGCACTTGCTTGCCTGTAATGCCTTTTATGCCGTTCAAAACATTTATGTTGGAGTTTGAAAGGTTGTCAACAATAATAGGCTCGTTTCCAGCCTCAATCAGTTCTACAACTGTGTGAGAACCAATATATCCCGTTCCTCCTGTTACAAGAATCTTCATAAGACTATAGTATTATAGAATTGCAAATATAAGGTTTTTTATTTGAATTTTCAACTTTCAACTTTATTTTCAATTATTTTGTTGTATTTTTGCAGTTGATAAGAATTATGGGACGCATACTTGCTGTAGATTATGGAAGAAAACGTGTGGGTTTGGCTGTAACTGACCCTGCAAAGATTATTGCCGGCGGTCTTACTACGGTTGAAACTCCAAAGATTCTTGATTATATATGCAGTTATGTGTCAACCAACGATGTTGAGTGTATAGTAATAGGACTGCCAAGGCAGGTTAACGGTAAGCCTTCAGAGTCAATGAATTACATAAACCCTTTTGTGGGTAATTTGAAAAAGAGGCTGCCAAATATGAAGATTGAGTTTTATGATGAACGGTTTACATCGGTGCTTGCCCATAAGACAATGCTTGATGCAGGATTAAAGAAAAAGGACAGGGCAAATAAGGCACTTGTTGACCAAATCAGTGCCACAATAATATTACAAGATTACTTAATGAGTGGACAGTGGAGAGTGGACAGTGGACAATGAATTATCACTGTCAACTATCAACTTTTAACTGAATATGATTTATCCAATAGTAATTTACGGAAATCCGGTATTGAAGAAAGTCGCCGCTGAAGTAGAGAGGGATTATCCTGAACTTCAGCAACTTATTGATGATATGTTCAAAACCTTGCAGAAATCTGAGGGGGTGGGGCTTGCCGCTCCTCAGATTGGACTGTCCAAGAGACTGTTTGTTATAGATTTGAATCCTATTGCAGAGGACAAACCTGAATTCAAGGGCTATAAAAAGGTTTTCATTAATCCTACAATAGTTGAGTTCAGTGATGAGGAAAAAGTGTATTCAGAAGGGTGTCTCAGTATTCCGGGATTGTCAGAGGATGTACGCCGCCCGTCAAAAATAAAGATGCACTACTTTGATGAAAATTGGGTGGAGCATACAGAGGAGTTCTCAGAGTTTCCTGCAAGAGCCATTCAGCATGAGTATGACCATTTGGAGGGTCATGTATATACTGACAGAATTTCCCTTATTCGCAAGCAGCTTATATCCAAGAAACTTGTTGCAATTTCAAAAGGCAAGTTCACCTGTTCATATAAGTATAAAATGTAATCAGTACAGATTTTCTTTGATAGAGTCAAGAAAAGAGAATATTTGACGGTTCACATCATCATGTGGACCGTTTGTTATTATGTAGTCAGCCGATTTTTGTTTGTCAGTCTCTTTCATCTGACTTTCAATCCTCTTTTTGACCTGCTCTTTAGTAAGCCCGTCACGTTTCATGACGCGTTCAATTCTTACATCGGTGGGGGCGGTGATAACCAATACCTTATCAACAAATTTATTGTAGCCGCTTTCAAACAGTATTGCACTCTCTATTATTACGGTTTTGGAGTCTTGTTTCTGTCTCCACTCTTCAAAGGCCTTGATTACGGCAGGGTGAACAATGGCGTTCATCTTTTCAAGTAGGGTAGGGTTGGAGAACACTTTATCCGCTACAAGTTTGCGGTCTAATGTATCGGTCTCTTGCTTTACCTTACCTTTTTCATCCATTGATTGCACACCTATGTAGGCGTTTTCTCCAAACAGTTCTACAATTGCCTTTTTGACATCGGGGTCAGTGTCAATAATGCGTGAGGCTTCAGTATCGCTGTAGAAAACAGGGATTGAAGCAATTTCAAGCAGGTGACAAATATAGGTTTTGCCGCTGCCAATTCCGCCTGTAACACCAATAATCATTTAATATACTATGTATTCAACGCTTTCAGGAGAAAGCTTGCAGTTCAGGACACTTTTGGGTGCCTTCTTTATTTCAACAAATTGTAATTTTGAATGACTGTCAATTATGTCATTGTAGTCAAGAGTCACTTTGAAGTCAGAAGAGGATATCTTATTGTACTTGCTTCTGCCTATGTTGTATTTTACGGTAACTTCTTGAGGTATGGTTTTAATGTGGTAGTGCGGGGGCACGTTTATAACGCTTACAGGCACTGTAGTAGAACCTTCAACAGTAATCTCTACAGGGATAAACACCTCTACATCTTGCACGTTTGACTTACATTTTTCAGGCAGAATCAATTTGACCGTAGTTGTCAATGTATCTGTAAGGTTGTGTTTTTCAATAAGTTCAGTGTAAATTGTGTCAATGTCGTCAATGATGTCCTGACTTGCATAGATTTTTGCTTTCTCAGGCCTTATTTGTATCTCTCCGCCTAAACAGAAACCGCCGTCGCATGTTATGTCTTCACTTAAGGCAATAGGTACGGTCTTTGATTTTAGCGCACCTTTTTCAATTATAATTTCAGACGGATAATACTCTATAATCTGTGTTGATGACGGAATAATGGCTTTAAGCTGTTTTTCAAAGGTGGTTGATGTAGGCAAAAGTATTTTGTCAGCCTTGCCTATTTCAGTATGTTTTGTAAAATCAAAAATAAGAGAATCATGACGTGTGCCTACTTGTGTAAGCAATACACCTCCCTTATCCTTAAGTTTGACTTCAATGTCCGAAGTCATATCGGCAGAATACTCCATTCCTTCAGGAATGTGGCAGTATTTGATAGGGAAGGTGTAAATGTTCTCATATTGTCTGTTGAGCGATATCACTACCCAAAAGATGGTGGATATCAAAAGGAAAATCAAGAAGGCAAAAATATCCACAGAGAATATGAATGACTTCACCTTCTTGTTAATTGATTCCAATATTTCAACAAACTTTTTGTTGCTCATTTTTTATCGTTTGCAACATTGTTGGCATCGGTGGCTGTATCAGAGGCTGAAGCGTAAACAGAACCTTTGTCAATGGTTATTTTTACACCATCTGCAATCTCAAGGATAATGGTTGTCTCCTTAACCTCCTTGACTTTTCCGTAGATGCCACCAGCTGTAATGACTTTGTCTCCGTTCTTAATGCTGTCACGGAACTTCTTGATTTCCTTCTGCTTTTTCATCTGCGGACGAATCATGAAGAAATAGAATACTACAAAGATAAGCACCAACATTATTATTGTGCTGTATCCTGCACTTGCTCCTGCAGGAGCGGCTTGTAAAAGAATTGTACTGTTCATAATTTTTTAGATATTAGTTATTGTTTTTTATTACTGCAACTTTAATTAGTTTGCCCTCTTTTTTCAGTTTGTTTGCAACCGCATCAAGCACGCCGTTGACAAAAGTCTTGCTCTTGTCTCCGTTGCTGTATGATTTGGCTATTTCAAGATATTCATTTATTGAAACACTTACAGGAATTGCAGGAAAGTTTGCAATTTCCGCTATGCCTACAGTAAGAATAGCCATTTCCATAGAGGCAATTCTCTCTATCTCCCAATTCTTTGCCGTGTCCGCTATGAGTTTTTCATACTCCGCTTTGTTTTCAACCGTTTTTGTAACAAGTTCAATAGCAAAATCCCTGTCTGTCTCATCACGGAACATAGGAAGCAGCTCTTCATTCTCATCAGATTCAGGAGTAAAGTGCTTTATGGTCTTTTCAATGAAACTCAGTACCGTGTCAAGGTCATCGTTCCAATATATGTCCATATCTTCAAGTTGTGACTGCAAAGCCTCCGATTCGGCAAAAATCTTCCTGAATATTTTTCTCCAAACCATTTTGTCATCCTCATAAGAGGCTTTGGCGGCAGTCATATACTCCTTATATATGTCGCTCTCCAAAATGGCATCGTACATGCTCTTAATTATTTCATTGTCATCGTCCCAGCCAAGTCCGTTCTGCCTTGCGTATTCTGCAAGTTGCTTATTGGCAAGCAGTTGCTTGTAGAATTTATTGTTTATGAATCTTTTGTTTGGATTCAGCTCCTCTTCAGTTGGACGTAACTTATTAAGTCCGAATTCTATCCTCTTTATTGCATATTTGGTTATCTCCACTGAGAGCAATAGCATCCAATGGTATAGTTCGTATGTTTTATTTAGGCTTAAATTCAACTGTTTGATGGCAAGTGCGGTGTCAGGTTGCGGATTGTTTTGCCACGAAAATACCAATTGAACTGTTTTTGTTCTGATAAGTGCTCTGTTAATCATCGTTATGATTGTTAGTTTTCTACCACAAAGGTACTCTTTTTTTCTTACCCCGATGCCCATTTTTATAAAATTTATTTCAAAAATGTAAAATAATTGCCAATTTATTTTGAGTTTTGTATAAAATTTAAGATTTTTGTAACGTCAAATTAATAAATTTTTGGGACAGATGATTAGTTTTTTTAACAGAAATCAAAAGGAAGAGCCTCAAAGGGCTCCCAGAGAAGACAGGGAAGACAAAGAGATTGTATTTTCCAAAGCGGTAAAAGCAGGAAAGCGTGTGTATTACCTTGATGTAAAGAAGGACCGCCGTTCTGATTTGTTTCTCTCAATTACAGAGAGCAAGCGTAAGTCAGTAACGGAAGACGGACAGTTTATATTTGAGAAGCACAAGATTTTCTTGTACAAAGAGGATTTTGACAAGTTTGAGGAGGCTATGAAGGAGGTTCTTGACTACATGCGTCAGGCTATGCCTGCTGTAGAACCTGCTGAGGCTGATGCTCCTGCAGAGTCTGAAACCACAGAACCAGAGGCTCAGGCTCCAACTGAAGAGGCTTGATTTACTTGCTACGTTCAAATTAAAAAATCCCGTAACCTGAGGTTGCGGGATTTTTTTGCATTAGTGGATTAATTAACCTTCTACAATAGATTCTGTAGGACATGCAGCGGCACATGTGCCACAGTCAACGCACTTATCAGGGTCAATTTTGTAGATTTCGCCTTCAGAGATAGCCTCTTGAGGGCACTCACCTATACAGGTTCCACAAGCAATACAAGTGTCTTTAATAACGTATGCCATAATGTTTAAATTTAATTGGTTTTGTAATTTGTTGCAAAAGTAATAAAAAAATGAGAAATGAGAAATGAGAAATGAGAATTTTTTAAATGTTTATAAGTTTTTTTGCTTTTAATTTGAATTATCACTAACTTCGTAGTCTGAAATATTAACAATATCTTAAAAACGGGGGAGCGGAAGCGTCCCCTTTATAATGATGGCAAAAGCAGATGTATTATTAGGGCTCCAATGGGGCGATGAGGGTAAGGGTAAGGTTATAGATGTGCTTACTCCTGATTATGATGCAGTTACAAGGTTTCAAGGCGGACCTAATGCAGGTCACACCCTTGAGTTTGACGGTCAAAAGTATGTTCTACGTTCAATACCGTCAGGTATTTTCCAAGGGAACAAGATTAATATCATAGGTAATGGCGTAGTACTTGACCCTGCTCTGTTTAAGGCTGAGGCTGAGGCACTTGCAGCATCGGGGCATGACCTTACAAAAAGATTGTTCATATCAAAGAAGGCTCACCTTATAATGCCTACACACCGCGTGCTTGATGCGGCAAATGAGGCTGCAAAGGGTGATTCAAAGGTTGGAACCACAGGTAAGGGCATTGGACCTACATACACTGACAAAGTAAGCCGTAACGGACTACGTGTAGGCGATATAAACAATAATTTTGAAGAGAAATATGCCAAGGCAAAGGCTCGCCATGATGCAATGCTTAAGGGTATGAATTTCTCTTACGATATAACAGCAGTAGAGAAAGAGTGGTTTGAGGGTATTGAGTACCTTAAGAAGTTCACCTTTATAGATAGTGAGCATTTTGTAAACGGACTGCTTGATGATGGCAAGTCAATTCTTTGCGAGGGTGCGCAAGGCACAATGCTTGATGTTGACTTTGGCTCATATCCTTTTGTAACATCTTCAAATACAATATGTGCAGGTGCATGTAGCGGTCTTGGAATCGCTCCTAATAAGATAGGTGATGTTTATGGTATCTTTAAGGCATATTGCACCAGAGTGGGTGGAGGTCCTTTCCCTACAGAGTTGTTTGATGAGGTAGGGGAAACGCTATGTGAAAAAGGTCATGAGTTTGGAGCGGTTACAGGTCGCCGTCGCCGTTGCGGTTGGATTGACCTTGTAGCACTTAAATATGCCGTTATGATAAACGGTGTAACCAAACTTATAATGATGAAGAGTGATGTTATGGATACATTCCCAACCATTAAGGCTTGCGTGGCTTATAAGATAGATGGTGAGGAGATAGACTACTTCCCGTATGAGATTTGTGACAAGAAAATTGAGCCTGTATATACTGAACTTGACGGTTGGCAGACAGATATGACCAAAATGTCATCAGAGGATGAGTTCCCTGAAGAGTTTAACGCATATCTTGATTTTCTTGAGGATTTCTTGGGTGTGCCTATCAAAATTGTTTCTGTAGGGCCAGACCGTCAGCAGACTATAATACGCTACCAATAATCAAAGTTGTATTTGGCGTGAAAACGCCTCTTTGAGCGATATTGTTATCTCAGCTGAAGCAACTCCTGATATTGTTTGAATCTTGTTGCTCAGCACATTCAAAAGAGAAGTGTTGTCAGAGGTGTATACCTTTAATAATATTGATGATTTTCCCGAAGTAAAGTGGCACTCCACAACTTCGGGAATTTTTTTCAACTCTTCAGTAATTGTATTTATGTTGGCATCGGAAGTTGTATTCAGACAAATGAATGCACAAGTGTTGAACCCTATTAGGGTGGGTTCCAATACAAACACACTGCCTTTTATTACACCGTCTTGAGTGAGTTGCTGAATGTGTTGGTGTATGGCGGCACCGGATACATTGCAAATACGTGCTATTTCAAGAAACGGAGTTTTGGCGTTCTTTGAAAGAATCTCCAAAATTTTAATGTCAAGTGTGTCAAGTGTAACCTTTGCCATAATCTACTTTTTGCCAAAATAAATGTCAAGTAATTTGTGGGCTGCAACAAATGAACTGATTTCATCATTTACAACCTTTTTTCTGTACTCTTCAATAAGTTGCTCAATTTCAGGGTCTTGATAGAAACTGTTTCTAAGTTTCTCATCAATGGTCTCTGTCATCCAGTATTGGGTTTGGCGGCGACGTTTTATGTCAAAATAGCCGTTCCCTTTACAGTGTGCTACATATCGCTCTATCATATCCCAAATTTCAGGAATGCCAACCTTATGAAACGCAGAACACAGAAGAACCTCAGGCACCCATCCGCTTTCATGGGCTGGGAATAGGTGCAGAGCATTCTTGAATTGGGCTTGTGCAAGTTTTGCTTTCTCCAAATTGTTGCCTTCTGCCTTGTTTATGATTATTGAATCAGCCATTTCCATAATGCCGCGTTTGATGCCTTGTAACTCATCGCCCGCACCTGTAATCTGAATAAGAAGGAAGAAATCAACCATAGAGTGGACAGCGGTTTCTGATTGCCCCACGCCTACAGTCTCTATGAAAATATTGTTATACCCGGCAGCCTCACATAAAACAATTGTTTCTCTTGTCTTGCGAGCAACACCGCCAAGTGAACCTGCTGACGGAGAAGGGCGTATGAAAGCCTTATCGCTTACTGACAATTCCTCCATACGTGTCTTGTCACCCAATATTGAGCCTTTTGAAAGTCCGCTGCTTGGGTCTATTGCAAGCACTGCAAGTTTTTCACCTTTGTTTACAAGGTGCATTCCAAGTGCCTCAATAAAAGTACTCTTACCTGCACCAGGTACACCTGTAATGCCAATTCTCACAGATTTTCCTGCAAGAGGAAGGCATTTTTCAATAATCTCCTGTGCCGTTTGATAGTGTTCAGGGTTTGTACTTTCAACCATTGTTACGGCTTGGGACAGTAAGGATATGTTACCTTTTTCTATTCCTTCCACATACTCCGATACAGAAAAAGTCTTTCTTTTAACCCTTTTTGCCAGATAAGGATTTACTGAAGGAGGTTGAATAATGCCTTTATTTACTGTCAGCCCCTTGTATTCTTCTTCATTCTCTACATGCTCCATATTACTTGCGTTTCTTTTTCTTTTTGGTTTTCTTGTCTTTTGATTTCAATGGTTTTGCCGTATAGTTTTCATCATCATTTGTTGCTGTTGCACCACGGAATCCCGATATAAACAGTTTCATTGTAGGCATAGTTCCATAAACATAGAAGTGTTGCTTAAAATCACCAAAAATGTTATTGGTGTTAAGTTCTACAGTAATGTTACCTGTCATGTCAGGTGCTATGCCGTCTTTAGTCCATTCCTTAATAGTGAAATTACAGGTAGGTTCCACTCTATTTATATACATTGTGTCTGTACTTTCATTACACAGTACAAATGTATGCTCGGTAGCGGTATCTTCCTGAAGAAGTATTCCCACATTGAAATTCTCATTGTCAACAGAGCATTTGCTTTGTTGTGCTATAGCGGTGGATGCTAATGACAGTAGAAATATTATGTAAGCAACTCTTTTCATTGACTGATTATATTAAAAAAGGCTGGCTGCCTTTTGTAAGTAGCAGTCAGCCTCTTTTTTTGTTAAACTGCTGATTAGTTAGCAGGTTTTGCCTTAGGAATAACCTCTCCCTTTATGTTCAGTACAACAACTTTAGCCTCATCAGAAGCATCGTGGTACTTAACTGTAATGCTCTTGGAAAAGTTACCTGGACGGCCTGCAGGATTGTATGTTACATTAATAAATCCTTTTTTCTTAGGAGCAACAGGGTCTTTTGTCCATTCAGGAGTTGTGCAACCGCAAGATGCCTGAACGTTGTCAAGAGTAACAGCCTTCTTGCTGATGTTCTTAAACTCAAAAGTGGTGGTGACTTTACCGCCATCCTCTTGAATCTGACCAAAGTCATGTACTCTTTCCACAAACTCAATACTCTGGTTATCTTCTGCAAATACTGATGCTGAAATAGCCAATAAAATGCCTAAAAATAAAACTTTTGCTTTCATTTTGATAAATTTATTAAAGATTTGATTTTGTTTTTTCAGTTATTTAGACGCAAAGGTAATAAAAAAGTTTAATAGTTGTTGCTCTTATTGTAAAATAAGTAGTATCTTTTTTTAGGTTCACTACTCGTTACTTCGTAACTCGTATCGCTGTCACTACTCGTGGCTTCGCCACTCGTGAAGAGTGGGAGTTTATTCCCATTACTCGTTACTTCGTATACTCAGTAACTCGTGAAGGGAAGGATGCGCTCGGCAGAATACAACTCCGTTGTATTTCGTCTTGTGCAATATTAAATTTTATGTGAGCAAGCTCCCAAAAATTTATCTTGCACAATCCTCACTGCTTCGCAGTATCTGCCTCACTTTCACTCCCATTCAATCGTCCCCGGAGGTTTGTGGGTGATGTCATACCACAAGGCACCGGCACCGGCGTTCTTCAGTTCACTCCAAAGTTTTTGGAGTAGGGCAGGGTCAATGGTTGCAAAGTTTGCAGTCATAGCCTCATTACTGTTTACAGGACGCATTACAACACATGGCTTGTTTCCAACGGTAAGCGGAACCAAAACCACAGGCATCTGCCATATTGATTGGTAGAGGTTGTTCTCCTGAATGAATTTGGTACAGATGTTGTCAAATATACGCAGTGTGTCAAAGTTCTTGCGCTCAGCATATTGTGCAATGCCTACCGGTTCCGCCGCACTTACAGCGCCAATTTGCCATACGGCACGGTTAATCTCCTTAAAGTGGTTGGTTATCTCTGTGCTGAACTTCTCACAATCCTTCCAAGTTACATTTGCACTCTTTAGCAGGAACGGCTGTGCGTATGTACGTCCGTCACCTTGAACACCTACACTCTTTATAGGAAGTGCAACGCCTGAAATGCCGTTATCAGAAAGGTATTTGTCAAGACCTGCTATATCACTGTTAGATGCGTATGTGCCGTTTCCGTCACTGCAGAGCATTCTCACGCCAAGTCCGGGACCAGGGAACGGGTGTCTCCAAACAAGATTCTTTGGAATGCCAAGTTCCTCGCCAAGCATACGC